>DATDII010000081.1:0-28415 GCA_036521135.1 Candidatus Dormiibacterota bacterium
CAGCGTGCGCGAGAACCTGGAGATGGGTGGCTACCTCTTGCCGGCTCGGCAAGTCCCGGGCAGGATCGAACACGTCCTGACCGTGTTCCCCCAACTGGAGCGGATGCTCTCGCGCAAGGCGGGGCGGCTCTCCGGTGGCGAACGCAAGATGCTGGCGATGGGCCGGGTGCTGATGCTCGAGCCCCGGGCATTCATCCTCGACGAGCCGACCGCCAATCTGGCGCCCGCCCTGGCCCACGCCCTGCTCGAGGAACACGTGCGCCAGCTGAGCGCCACCGGGGCCTCGGTGCTCCTGGTCGAGCAGCGGGCCCGGGCCGCCCTCAAGATCTCGGACCGGACCTACGTGCTTACCGGGGGCAGGTGCCAGATGGAAGGGTCGCCAGCGGACCTGATCGCCAGCCCCAACTTTGTGGACACGTTCCTCGGAGGCAGCGGGAGGCTGAGCGAGCCCCCGGCTGGCTGACCGTTGCTGGTCTCGGCGAGGGCCCGGGACGCTCCGCCGCTGCTGAGATCTGGGGCCTCGCTCCAAGACCCCAGTCCGCCTAAGCGAATGGCTCCTGCTCGCTATGACTACTACATCTGTAGGGCATGTAGTAGACTGGTTTCCGAGCCATGCGTCAGGAGAAGCGGGCGGTTGACGACCCGATCGGCGTGCCAGCGGCCGCACTATTGATAGGCCGCTCGCCCGAGACAGTCCGCCGCTGGGTCTGGTCGGGCCAGCTCACAGCCGGACGCCGCGGCCGCCACCTCGTTCTCTCCCGGCGAGAGCTGTTGGCGCTCAGGGCCAGCCGAGGGCCCGCGCTTGGACCAAGCTTGGCGGAGTGGACCACGGCTGCCCGCCTTGCGCTCTCTCAGAGTGAGCAGCGCCACGATTCGGCGGCAGATCTGGTCCTCGATGATCGGCACCAGCGCTCCCAGGGGATCGGCCCTCGGTGATCGTCATCGACGCCAGCGTGGTGGTTGACTGGGTCGCGCCCGGCGGGGATCCTCAGTCGGCCGCCATGACCACGCTTAGTTCCCTGGTGGCCCGGGATGAGGAGGTCGGCGCTCCTCGCCTTCTCTTCGAAGAGGTGGCCAATGCGCTCATCACCGGGATCCGCCGGAGGCGCTGGAGTGGGACCGACGCCGATGCCGCCCTACGGCGGCTGGCGGACCTTCCGGTGCGCCTCCTCGATGACGGCCGCGACCGCCGGCGGGCATGGGAGCTGTCCCGGCGGTATGACAACCACCCGTTCTATGACATGCTCTATGTGGCGTTGGCCGAGCGGACCAAGAGCCGGCTGATCACAGCCGACGGAGGGCTCCGGGCGCAACTGGCGGACTTTGCCTGGGTGCTGGCGCCCGGACCTCTGAGCACCTGATGGCCTAGCCAGCATCGGCGGGCCGGGAAGCTTCCGGTGCCTCACGCCATGGGGTCCCTGACCTCTGGGCTGGCCTTGCCGCCTACCGGGCGCCGCACATGGGACTGTGCTCGATCGAAGCAAGTGCCTGGAGCGACCGGAGCGAGCTATGGAGGGGTAACAGGGCGACCAAAGGGTGCCCCTGGCGTGCTCCAATCCCGGACGCCAGGATGGAAGATCTCCGATATGGATCGCGAGTCGAGCGAGCACCAGGTTCGAACTGCCGCCTTCGACTTCCTCGACCGCCTGACGATCAGCTCCGGCGAGGTGGTCCCGGCGGCGGCACTGAGGGCGGGGTTTGCCTTCCAGGGCAGGCGAGTGCCGCTGATGGGCCCCCAGGGAATCTTCAAGCCAGCCGTTCTGGAACTGCCTCTCAGCATCACCACCGTCCCACTGATCCCGGGGAAGCCTCCGCCGTATCAGGACGACGTCGGCGCGGACGGTCTGATTCGCTACCGCTACCGGGGCGATGACCGCGACCACCGGGACAACCGGGGGCTGCGGGAGGCGATGCGTCTCCAACTTCCGCTCATCTACTTCTACGGGGTCGAGCCCGGCCAGTACCTGCCCCAATGGCCGGTGTTCATTGTCGGTGACGACCAGGCTGGCCTCACCTTCAGCGTCGCGGTGGATGACCCGCTGGCTAGCGACGCGGCGGCGCCGTACGAACTGGCGGACGCTCCCAGAAGGGCGTATGCGACTCGCCTCGCTCGCCAGCGGCTCCACCAGGTTGCCTTCCGTCATCGAGTCCTTCGCGCCTATCGGGAGTCCTGCGCCATGTGCCGCCTGCGCCATTCGGCGCTCCTCGATGCGGCCCACATCCTTCCGGACATCCACCCCGAAGGCGAGCCCCGGACTTCGAATGGGTTGGCGCTCTGCAAGCTCCACCACGCCGCCTTCGATCGAAACATCGTCGGCGTGCGCCCGGACCGCGTCATCGAGATCCGACCGGACGTGCTCAAGGAAGTCGATGGTCCGATGCTGCGACATGGCCTGCAAGACCTGCACGGCCGACCGCTGCTGATAGTCCCTCGAGTGCCTCGCGATCAGCCCGATACGACGTTCCTTGAGGAGAGATACCAGGCCTTTCGGGCGGCCGGCTAGCGCCGGAGCCGTCTACCCGTCCCGCGCACTTTTCACCTTAGGTTGGCCGATCGAGCGCTGCTGGTAGCGCGGCAGACTCCCCCGGGCGGGCAGGTCGACTCGCCCCAGCCCTAGGCCGGGTGCTCCACTAGACGGAAGAGGCCCTCGGCATTGGTTCGCCCGATCTTCAGCCGGTCCTCATCACTTAACGGTGCGCCATCGAACCAGGCGGAACCCTGCTCCATCGACTCCCACGGGTAATCGACGGAGAACATCACCCGGTCCGAGCCGACCACCGCCAGCGTCGTCAGGAGGGCGGGAGTCGAGAAGTTCCCAGCTGTCGTGATGTAGAAGTTGTCGCTGAGGTAGGTGGCCAGCGGGCGCTTCAACTCCTTCCCTCCGCGACCCATGCTGAAGGCATGGTCGACCCGCCAAATGCCGAACGGCAGGGTCTCGCCCATGTGCCCCAGAATCACGTTGACACCTGGGAACCTGTCGAACAGCCCGCTGGTGATCAAGCGCAGCGCATGGGTCGCCGTCTCGACTGTGAACGCCCAGACCGCGGCCATCAACTCGGGATGTCCTTCGTAGATCCTCATCTGGGTGGAGAGTGGGTTCCGCGGATGCAGGTACACCGGCACACCCAGGCTCTCCACCCGCTCCCAGAATGGTAGGCACTTGTCCTCGTCCAGGTACTCGCCGGTCTCCATATTCCCTATGTTGCTGTATCCATGGATCATCGCCCCCTTGAAGCCCAGGTCGGTGACGCAGCGGGTGAGCTCGGCAGCCGCCGCGACTGGATCTTGGAGCGCCACCGCGGCAAAGGCCCCGTACCGGTGGGGATGACGTGCCACCACCTGGGCCAGCTCGTTGTTGACGGCAACCGACCTGGCCACGGCCTTGGCCGGGTCGATCTCCCCCTGGATGCCGGGCATGTTCAGGGACAGGAGCGCAAAATCGATCCCACTCTTGTCCATCTCCTCGAGCCGCTCCGCATCGACCTCGAGGAGACGTCGATACACCTCCCGAACACGCGCGGTAGGAAGGTTTACCGAGGGCTGATCGAAATCAGCCGTGATGAAGTGCTCCTCAAGCGCGATCTTCCCATTCATGTGATGGTCCTCCACCTCGTGCTGCAGTTGTCCAAGGTCATGCCGTCCGCTAAGTGGCTAGCCGCGCGCCAGCGGCGCGATGGCGTCTTGCGCTTGCCTATTCACCTGAGGCCGTCTCGCCCGCCCCGGGAGAGCCATCCTCAAGCTGACCGGGGAGGTAGGCGGGGGTGTACCGGGACGGCTGACTCCGGAAGAGCTCCTCCATCGCCTGCACCACCCCGTCCGATGTCCATCCGCCATGCCGACTCGTGGTCGCCACCGGCCTCCACCCCTGGTAGAGCTCGATGGTCGAACCCTTGACTCGTATCACCTGACCGGTCACGTGGTCGGCGGCATCGCTGGCGAGGAAGCCCACCACCCGGGCAACGTGCTCGGGGCCGAGCGGGTCGGGGGCGTCCGCGGCGACGGCGGGCTTGGCAAAGACACGCTCAGTCATCCGGGTGCGGGCGCCTGGTGCGACCGCATTGACCGTGACCCCGTACCGTGCCATCTCAAGGGAGGCAATCTGGGTGAGCGCGGCCACGCCCGCCTTGGCCGCGCCGTAGTTCGCTTGGCCGGCGCTACCGACCAGTCCCGAGGTCGAGGTCGTGTTGATCACCCGACCCCGGACGGAATCTCCTTGCTTGCTCCGCTCCCGCCAGTGGGCACAGGCCAGCCGGGTCATCAGAAAGTGCCCCCGCAGGTGGACCTTGACCACGCTGTCCCAGTCCTCGGTCGTCATCGTGAACAGCATCCGGTCGCGGATGTTGCCCGCGTTGTTGACGACGATGTCCACCTTGCCCCAACAGCCGAGCGCCAGATCCAGCAACGACGCCGCTCCCTCGGGCTCAGAGATGTCGCCCGCATGGGCGAAGGCCGTCCCGCCCTCCGCCTCAATCTCACCGACGCAGACCTGAGCCAGGGATGGATCGGTCCCGCTGCCATCAGGGGCGGTGCCCAGGTCGTTCACGATCACCCGGGCCCCGAGAGAGGCGAGGTGCTTGGCCTCCGCCCGCCCGATGCCTTGCCCGGCACCGGTGACGATCGCCACCCGCCCCTGCAAGGGGAGGCTCGACCGCCCGGGCTGGCTCATCCTCGCTGCCAACGGGGCTCGCGCTTATCCAAAAAGGCCCGAAGGCCCTCGCGGTAGTCCGGTGTCTGGGCGGCCTCGGTCCAGGCGGTCGCCTCCAGCTCCGCGACCTCCCGGTCGGGACGGCCGAGCGACCGGCGCATCAAGCGCTTGACGATCGCCACCGCGCTCGGTGAGACGTTGCACATCTCGGTCGCCAGGGCGTGACTGGTCTCGTCCAAATTCTTTCGAGCGACTACGCGGGAGGCGATCCCAATCGTGAGCGCCTCGGCCGCCCCCACCCGCCTCGCGGTGAACAGGAGCTCCTTCGCCTTGCGCGTCCCAACCGCCTCGGGGAGAAGGTGAGTCCCACCCCCGCCGGGAATCGCCCCGACCGCCAGCTCGGGAAGGCCAAAGACAGCGTCCTCCGCCGCAACGATCAGGTCGCAGCTGAGCGCCAGCTCGCACCCGCCTCCGAGTGCGTACCCGAAGACTGAGGCGATGCTGGGCTGGGGCAGGCTGCGCACCCGGCGCAGCATCTCGCGGATACCACGGCGGCGCCGCTCGGCCTCCTCGCCTGACATCTCCTGCGCCTCCCTCAGGTCTGCGCCAGCGCAGAAGGCGCGTCCCTCGTCGGCGCGGATGATGATCGCGGCGATGGAGCGGTCCTCGGCGAGGCTGGCCAGGCCCTCGGCGAGCAGGGACGTCGACTCAACCGTGAGCGCATTCAGCGTCCGGGGACGCCGGAGGGTGATCACCCCGATGGCGCCCTGTCGCGCGGTCGACACCGGCTTCCCCTCTGGAGCTCCGGTCGTCACGGCTTACTCAGCCTGCGCCTTCGGCCGCGGTCGCACCAGAGCATGGCCGATCCGCATCCGCATCAGCTCGTTGGGTCCATCAACGATCTGGGTCACCTTGGCATCTCGGAAGAGTCGCTCCACGTCGTTGCTCTTCCAGATCCCCTGGGCACCGAAGATCTCGACCGCGTCCTCGGTGACCCGCATCGCCATGTCGGACTCGTACATCTTGACCAGGGCCGCGTAGGTACCCACGTCCCGGGAGCGGAGGTCGCTCCCGTCCATGAACCGAGCCACATCGTAGATGAGCAGCCTCCCCGCCTCCACCGCGGCGACCATGTCGGCCAGCGTGAACTGGATCGCCTGGTGCTCGGCGAAGGGTTTGCCAAAGGTTGTCCGTCCCGCCGCGAACTCCCGAGCGTGCTCGAAGGCGCCCGCCGCGATACCCAGGGCCTGGGCCCCACCGCCCAGGCGGCCGACGTTCAGTGCCTCTGCGAAGATCGCCATTCCCTCGCCCTCGGCTCCGATGCGGGCGGACTCAGGCACCTCAAGGTTCTTGAACTCCACGTCGTGGTGGGGCAGCTGCCGGAACCCGAGGGTGTCCTTCGCCTCCCCGACCGTGATCCCGGGGTCGGACGCTGATGCGATGAAGGTCGAGATGCCCTTGGTGCCCGAGTTCTCGTCGGTCTTTGCCCAGATCAGGAAGATGTCGGCCGCACCGGCCAGTGAGGCAATCGTCTTCGACCCGTTGATGACGTAGCCTCCCCGTCCTCTGACGGCCGTCGTTCTCATCGCCCCCAGGTCCGACCCTGAATGCGGCTCGGTGATGGCAATGCAGGTCAGCGAGCCGGCGAGCATCTTCTGGAAACACTCGTCTCGAATGGTGGCCTCCGCACTCTCGATGGCTCGAGAGGCGCAGGCCTCGTGCGATATGCAGTTGGCGAGGCCACCGTCGACCCGGGACAGCTGCTCTTGCACCAGTACCAGCGAGATCAGGTCGGAGCCGTGGCCGCCGAACTGCCGGGGCACCGACATCGCGAAGTAGCCCTCCTGGTGCAGCTTGGCCATCGCCTCGCGCCAGGCGTCGTCATAGCCCACGACCTTGTCGGAGATGCGAACCAGGTCGACAAGGGAGTCGGCCACGATCCGCGTGCGCGAGCGAAGGGCGACCTGCTCCGCAGTCAGCCCATAGATCGCGGCCGGTGCCTCGGTCGCCGTCGATGTCTTTTCCACCTGGTACCCCACTGCGTCTCGCAGACAACGGAAATTCAGTCAGCTGCTGGCGGTCTCCACGCCAGCCTGTGATGCGGCAAACCAGTAGCTGTCGGTCTCGGGCTCCACCACCAGCTCGACCGCGGAGCCCGGCCCGGCAGCTCCGGCCAAGCGCGTGAACAGGGTCGGCCCCTCGGAGAGCTTGACCAGCCCGACCCAGTACGGCGCCTCGACCCCGGCCGTGGGCACGTACAGCTCGACCGAGGAGATCACGGATCCAGTCGGACCAAGCTCGACCTCGCCGACCGTCTCACCGTGGCAGGAGGGGCAGGCGTTCCGGCGTGGGACCGTCGCGTGACCGCACTGCGAGCAGCGGCCGCCCAGCAGCCTGGCCTGGCCATCGACGAGGCGCACCCGAGCCATCACTCGCCCGAGCGGTTCTGGAGGATGTGGACCGACCCCGCTCCGGTGTCGCCGTCGATCCATCCTCCGGAATTCTGGGCAAGCGCCACCCGGCACC
The DNA here is from genome assembly GCA_036521135.1 of Candidatus Dormiibacterota bacterium. Classification (GTDB taxonomy): domain Bacteria; phylum Chloroflexota; class Dormibacteria; order Aeolococcales; family Bog-877; genus Bog-877. Next base: position 7,173 of record DATDII010000081.1, read on the forward strand.
CGTCCACCTGCCTCCGTCCGGCCCGGCCGGTCAACTGCCAGGTCAACTCGGCAATCTGGGCTAGGCCCGTGGCGGCGACAGGGTGACCACGGGCGGTCAGCCCTCCGCTGGGATTCACCGGGATCCGACCGCCCACGGCGGTGGCCCCTGACTCCAACAGAGCCCCGGCCTCGCCGGTGCCGCAGAGCCCCAACTCCTCATAGCGAAACAACTCAGCCGGACTGACGGCGTCGTGAACCTCGGCAACATCGAGATCCTCAGGACCAACGCCAGCCTCGAGATAGGCTCGTCGGATGGTCGTGCCCACCACGGTCTCACCGAGCCCGTCAACAGAGCCACTGCTGAGGACCGATGCGGTCACGCAGACACCGCTCGACCCACTTGGTCGACCGATCACGACCACGGCCGCCGCCCCGTCGGAGATCCCCGAGACCATGGGCAGGGTGAGCGGCCCGGCGATGACGCGTCCACCGAGAATCTCGGCGTCGGTCATGGCGGTGCGGAACTGGGCGTACTCGTTCTCGACACCGTTCGCCTTGCCCTTTCGAGTGACCAGGGCCAGGTGCTCCTTCGTCAGCAGACCGGCATCCAGGCGCTGCTGCAGCCGCATCGCGTACAGGGCCACGAACTGCAGCCCCTGGCCCTGGGTTGTGGCCACGTCGGCAGCGGTCTGAAGCGCGGCCAACGTCCGCTGGGTATCGCCGACGAACATCTTCTCGGCTCCCACCGCGAGCGCCACCCGGAACTCGCCACTCCGCACGGCACGGACAGCACTCCAGAGGGCGGTCGCTCCACCGGCGCATGCGTTCTCGACATTGACAATCGGGATGCCAAAGATCCCGGCGTCGTGGAGGCAGACCTCGCCGCGAAGAGCCTCCTGCCCGACCAGCAGGCCGCCCAAGGAGTTGGCGAAGAAGGCCACCTCCACGTCTGCCGCACTTACGCCGGCGTCGGCCAGGGACGCGGAGACCGCCTCCGAGGACATGGCTCGCAGCGGCACCTCCGGCCACTTGCCGAAGTGGGTCATACCCACTCCGCCGATGTAGGCCTCAGTTGGCCTAGACATCGGCGTTCCGGAAGCGGGCCGCGAGCTCCGCCTTGAGGACCTTGCCATTGGCTGAGAGGGGCAGCGCGTCGACGAACTCAATCCGCTCTGGCACCTTGAAGGTCGCGATGCGATCGCGGAGGTATCCGATCAGGCCCTCGACCGTGGCCGTCTCGCCCGGCTTAACGACGACGCAGGCGCAGGCGATCTCGCCCCGCAGCTCGTCGGGGAGACCAAAGGCGGCCACTGCCGCCACCGCCGGGTGGCCCTCGAGAGCGTCCTCGATGTCCTGGGGCAGGATCGACGCTCCCCCTCGCTTGATCAGGTCCTTCTTTCTTCCGGAGATCGCATAGAACCCGTCTTCGCCGACGACGACCAAGTCCCCCGTGTGGAACCACCCTTCCGGGTCGATGGCCGCGGCCGTGGCCTCGGGACTCCGGAAGTAGCCGGCAAACAGGGTCGGTCCCTTGACCAGCAGCTCACCGATCTCCCCGACCTCGGCGTCCTGGCCCACGGTGTCGACCACCCTGAGCTCGGTCGCGGAGTTCGGGCGGCCGGTCGAGGAGAGCTTCTGCTCCAGGGTCGCCTCCCTGGGCTGGACCAGTGGCATCGTGACCTCGGCCAGCCCATAGCACTCTCTGACATCGCACTTGAAGATCTCCGACAGCTCGAGCTTCCGCTCGCGGGTCACGGCCTCCCCCGCAGGGGCGACGATCCGCAGCGACGAGAGATCGGTCTCGGCCAGGTTCGGCGCGTGCTGCAGGGCTGGCACCATTGACGGAACCACGGTGATCAGCGTGACCCGCTCACGCTCGACCGCACGAATCAGGTCAGCCGCATCGAAGTTCTCCTGCAGGACAAGAGTTCCCCCCGTCAGCAGCGCTCCCATGGCGCAGACATACTGGGCATAGACGAACGCCACAGGCAGCACCGCCAAGGTCACATCGGAGCCGTCGCCCGCCAGGATCCCGTAGTCCTTGATGAGCAGGTCAAGCGTGAAGAGCGTGTTGTTATGGGTCCGGACAACCCCCTTGGGCGCCGACGTGGTGCCTGAGGTGAACATGATCTGCCAGGGATCATTCCCGGATGGCCTCGGCGCCGACGTTGCCGGCTCACTCGCCTCCGTCTCCGCGACAAGGTCAGCAAACGACTCATGCTCGGGGTATGGCTTGGCGCCTCGCACCACTACCACCCGTGTCAGGGCGGGGAGACGGGACCGGATGGAGTTGATGAACTCGATGTGCGAGAACTTGTGGTACTCGTCGGGCACGACCAGCACCTTGCAGTTGGTGTACTCCAGCATGTACTCGAGTTCACCTCGAACCCGGACATTCACCGGCACCAGGATCGCCCCGATCTCGATGATGGCGAAATCGGCGACCAGCTGCTCCCACCAGTTCGGGAGCTGGACTGCCACGGCATCTCCGGCGCCCACCCCGAGGCGGCTTAGGGCACCGGCAAAGGACCTCACCATCGAGGCGAACTCACCGTACGTGAGGCGACGTGACTCGTCCACCACGGCGGGGTGGTCAGGCCGGGCCGCTGCCTGCCTCTCCAGCCGCGCCGGGATGGTATCCGCGCCCCAGTAGCCTGCGTTGGTGTACCTCAGCACCAGGTCACTCGAGTGCCTGGGTACTCCCTTGGTGAATTTGGGGCCCTCAGCTGAGGCAGTTCCCTGGCTAGGAGCTTGCTCGGTATCGGTCCCTGGGGTATTGGTCATATTGCGGTGCTCACTTGTCTGATCACGGCGGGCGTCATGCCTGAATTGCGGCCCAGGCCTGGGCCAACGCGGACATCGTCTGCATTCGCTGCTCTGGGGTACCCGCTGTGTAGACCACGATCATGTCGGGACCGGCGGCGAGGTACGCCCGGAGCCGGCTGACGACCTCGTCGAGGCTCCCCACAGCGGTGAAGGTGCGGACGGTGGAGTCGGGGATGTAGGTCTCCAGCCTGTGGAAGGCCCGATCGAGGAAGGCCTGCCGGATCGCGGCATGGTCGATCTGGAGCCCCGAGGGGGCGGCTACCTTTTCGAACTGCTTGCTCGAGAAGTGAAACCCGAGGAGCCGCCGTACTCCGCTCAGATCCATCTTGCCGTCCTCGATCTGAACCAGCACCTCAGCTGAGATCAGCTGGCCAGTCCGGTCCCGGCCGGCCGCCTTCGAGCTGGCCGTGAATCGCGCAGCCGACTCTGCGATGTACTCCGGGGACGAGGCGAGGGGGAGATTGATCCCGTCGGCGACCTCGGCAGCCAGGCTGATCAGCCGCGGACCCATCGCGCTGATGTATATCGGCGGGGTCTCGAGAGGGTCGCCGGAGAGGTGATGCCTCTCGATGTGGTAGTAGTCACCTTCGAAAGCGAAGCGCTCCCCGCTGAACAGCCTCCTGATGATCTCGATCGCCTCCCGCAGGCGACCCAGCGGGTGCTCGGTCGGACACCCCAGCCGAACCAGGGTCTCGGCCATGCCCGAGCCCAGGTTGAGGGCACATCGCCCCGGGTACATCCGGACGAGGTTGGCCATGGTGAGGCCAATCTCCACCGGGTGGCGGAAGGAAGGACTGAGCGTACCCATGACCACCCTGATCCGCGGCGTCCGCTCGAGCGTGACGGCCGCCGTCGTGACCCCGTCCCGGAGGTGATGGTTCTCCATCGTCCACACCGAGTCAAGACCCTGGTCGTCCGCGGCACGCACCAGCTCACGCTCAACCGCGTCCGGTACGTTGTGGTCAAGTGCCCATCCGAGCTTCACCCTAGTCCTCCTCTTGGGATGGATCAGCGGAACGCTGACCCAGATACAGCCGCGCCACCTCCGGGTCTGAGAGGAGCTCGGCGGCTGGTCTCTCCAAGCGCACCTTTCCGCTCTCCATGACCACCCCGACATCGGCAATCGCCAGGCCGGCCCGGGCGTTCTGCTCGACGAGCAAGACGGTGGCCCCGCTCTCCTTGATCTTCTTCACAAATTCGAAGGCTTGGACCCGGGTCCGGGGATCCAGCCCCAGTGAGATCTCGTCCATCAGGACCACCTTGGGGCTGAGCATCAGACTCCGGGCGATCTCCAGCATTCGCTGCTGTCCGCCCGACAACGCGCCGGCTCGCGCCCGCCGCTGCCCGAGCAGCGTCGGGAAGAGGTGCGACACCTCATCCGCCCGCCGCCGAATGAGCTTGCGGTCGCGGAGGATATACCCGCCCATCAGGAGGTTGTCCCAGACCGTCATCTGGGGAAAGACGCTGCGCTCCTGGGTCACCTGGACGATCCCCGACCGAAGGATCGCCCCCGGCGACGACCCGATGATCGACTGCTGGTCGTACTCGATCTTGCCGGCCGTGGGCCGCAGAACACCGCTGATCGTCTTCAGGAGGGTCGACTTACCGGCACCGTTCGGGCCAATGATGCAGGTGATCTGCCCATGGGCCACCTCGAGATCGACGCCCTTGAGGACATCACCCCAGCCGTAGCCGACGACCACCCCTTGGATATGGAGATGACTGGCCATGGTCAAGCTCCCAGGTACGCTTCGAGGACGGCGGGGTCCTTGCCTACCTCCTCGGGTGTGCCCGACGACACCGGGCACCCCGCGGCCATCACCACGACGGAGTCGCAAAGGCGCATCACCAGGTCCAACTGATGTTCCACCAGCAGGAATCCGACCCCTTCCGCTCGCAGGGCACGAATCTGGTCTTCAATGACGGCGATCATGGTTGGGCTGACACCAGCGGCAGGCTCATCCAGAAGCACCAGCTTGGGCTCGGCCATCAACGTGGTGCCGAACTCCAGGAGGCGCTGCTGGCCGTACGAGAGCTGTCCAGCGCGGTGCCCCACGATCCGGAGTAATCCCAGCCGCTCAAGGATGCCCATCGCCCGGTCGCGATCAGCCCGCTCCACCCGGGGTCGGAGCACGGCCACAAACGGCTTGACCGCGGCCAGGGCGAGGATCTCCACCGGCGTCAGGTCGGGAAAGAGCCGGGCGTACTGAAACGTTCGCACGATGCCAAGCGCGTAGAGACGTTGCGGGCTCGGTCGGCGTACCGCTCTGCCCTCGACCACGACCTGGCCGGCGTCCGCCGCCAGATAGCCGGTGAGCACGTTGAAGAGGGTGGTCTTGCCTGAGCCGTTGGGCCCGATCAGGCCAGTCACCTGGCCGGTCGCAACGGCGAGGGTGCAGCCGTCCAGAGCGGCCACTCCCCCAAAGCGCTTGGTGATCGCTCGGGCCTCGAGAAGCACCTCGCCGGGCCGCCGACTCATGTAGCCGGGAGGGTTCCGGGAGCCGGCGTCGCCTCCCCTGATCTGCGTCGCAACCAGGCCTGATGGATGGAGGGCACTATGCCGAGGGGGAGGAAGCGGATGACGATCAGAAAGAGCGCCGCATACCCGATCAGGTAGAACTGGGCATTGCCAAAGGTGTACGCCAGGTACTCCTGCACCGGGGCCACCAGCAATCCACCGGCGAGGGGCCCCCAGAGAGTACCCCGGCCGCCGAGGTAGACCATCATGACCACGGCGAATGTCGTGTTCGGGCTAAAGCTGAAGATGGGATAGATGAAGCCGATGTAGTAGGCCCAGACCGCTCCGATCATCGCCGCCAGGGCACAGCTGGCCGCGAAGGCGATCAGCTTGACCGGCAGGGTGGGGACTCCGAGGCCCCGGGCACGCTCCTCGTCGCCTCTGATCGCGAACAGCATCAGCCCAATCCGACTCCGGCGCATGTACCAGGAGATCAGCATCGCCAGGGCCACCAGCGCCAGCATCACGAGGTAGAAGGGTCGGTTGAAGTTCGCGGCGGCGATGCTCGGGGCGGGGGCTGGCATACCGGCAGCCCCGTTGGTGATCGCGGTCCAGTTCGAGGCACAGATCTCCGCGATGAAGAGAACGGACAAGGAGACCACCGCGAAGGTCGCGCCCCGAACTCGCATCAGCACCAAGCCGATGGGCACCGCCACGATCGCAGCCGCAATCCCGATCGGGATCAGCGCGCCGACGGGAGCCCAGAAAGAGACGACCGATGTGTGCTGAAACGTGATGGTCAGGGCATACGCGCCGAAGCCGAAGAAGCCGATCAGGCCAAGCCAGATGTAACCGGTGTAGCCGCCGATCAGATTCCAGGCGACCGCCAGGCCAGCGTACATGAGGCCGAAGAAGCCCAGGTCGACGAGCCAAGCGGCGGGGAAGGCGAAGGGGAGGAGGGCAAGGACGCCGAAGATCACGACTGCGCGGCCTGCTCCCCAGGCGGTGGGACGCGTCACTCGACCCTCCACTGGGCGACGCCCCAGAGGCCCTGTGGCCGAAATAGGAGCATCACCGCCAAGATCCCATAGAAGCCCAGTCCCGACCACACCGGCTGGTACACGAAGACCAATGACGACGAGATGCCCAGGGCCACGGCGGCCACGATCGCGCCGCTCAGGCTGCCGAAGCCGCCCACGACCACGATGCAGAGGAGGATCCCGACCAGGTCGAGGGTGCTGTTGGGGTTGAACGAGTAGATCATTCCGTAGATTGCGCCGGCCACGGCGGCGGTCGCGGTGCCGATGCCGAATCCCAGCGAACCGACTAGGTCCGTTCGCACCCCCAGCAGGGTGGCCGCTGCCGGGTTCTGGGTCGCCGCCCGAATCGCGCGTCCCAAGCGGCTGGCGCTGAGAAACCAAAAGAGGCCGCCCACCAGGGCCGCGGAGATGGCGAAGCCGACCACCTCCACGATCGGGACCTCAAAGCCCAGCACCTTCCACGAGTCGAGGACGTAGGAGGGGGAGATGAAGGTGTCGTTGGTGCTGTAGATCGACCCCAGGATGCCGACGCAGCCGAGAAGGATCGCGTAGCTGACCAGGATGGACAGCGTCGAGCGCTCCGCCCGTAGCGGTCGGTAGAAGAGGTAGAAGACGCCAACCCCCAGGCCGAACATCAGGACGGCGATCGGCAGGATCGCGGCGAAGGGGTCGATATGGAACGTTACGTTGGCGGTGTAGGCAAGGTAAGCCCCCAGGATCACGAACGCCGCCTGAGCCAGGTTGAGGATCCGCATGACCCCCCAGACGAGGGCCAGTCCACTGGACATGAGCGCGAACACTCCGCCGATGAGCACGCCGAGGACGACTCCGTAGAGGACCAGATGCACAGGGGTATGCCCTTACTTGGGTCTAGCTAACTCTTTCTGGTCGGCTCAGCCAGCCCAGTCCGGCTTGGGGATCTCAGGGGAGTGGAGAGCGACTCGCTTCGGGTACACGGGCACCAGGGCGTGGTTGATCCACTCATCGAGGACCAGGCCTTCCTTGGCAAGTCCGTTGGAGCCGAAGGTGAGCGGTCCCTGCAGGGTCTGCCAGGTCCCCTTGTGCAGCGCGGCGATGAGCTTGGCGTTGCTGATCGAGTGGGTCTTCTTGACCGCCTCCGCGATCACCTGGCCCACGCTGTAGGCCTCGACCGCGTCCGGGGAGATGTTGGCCTTGGAACCGCCGTACTTCTTCAGGTAGGCGGCCTCAAACCCGCTCTGACCAAACGACTTCTCCTGAGGCCACCACCCCAGGGCGGTGAAGATGCCATCGGTATTGCCCTTACCGACGTTCTTGGGGAACAGGACGGGATACCCCGGGCCGTTCATGAAGAAGAGGTACTTCGGGTTGTAGTGCTCGGCCACCATGGCCTTGACCAGATCGAAGCAGTCGTCCTCCTGGGTTCCAGCGACCACCATATCCGCATGGGTGGCTGCGATGGCGGCCACGATGGGCTGCATCTCTTGATCTTCAGTTCCGTAGACCTGGGTGTAGACGGTCTTGATTCCTGCCTTCTGGAGGGCCGCCTTGACCAGCTGGGTGGCCGGGGTGAGGAAGGGGTCCTGAAGGGCGACATAGGCGACCGTCTTTGGGCGCTCCGACTTGGGGAGCGAGAGGATGTACTTGGCCCAGTTAGTGCCCGTCTGGAGGGGACCAGCTGGCTGTACCAAGAAGAAGTTGTGGAGCCTCTCCTTGAGGATCAGCGATGAGCCGGAGGCAGCCGTCGGGAACAGATAGCCGTAACGCTGGGCCACCAGCCCGGCCGGTGCCGAGAGGAGGGTCGTCGGGGGCCCGAAGACCAGATTGGTGTGATCGCGCGTGATGAAGTTCTGATAGTTGGAGACGGCGGTGTTCGGGTCACTGGCGTCGTCGGTCACCACCAGTTGGACCTTGCGGCCGAGTAGCCCCCCGTGGGAGTTGATATAGGTCTGCCACAGCTTGTAGCCCTGCAGCTCACCGACCCCAATCCCGGAGTAGTCGCCGGTCAGCGATAGGGAGATGCCGATCTTGACCGGCGCGGCCGCTGAAGCGGTTGTCAAGAGGGTCGCTGCGGCGACTCCGACCATGGCAATGGCTGTTAGGAGTGCCGCTAGGATCCGGGGCCGTCTGGTCATGACCTTACCTCTCGTGGTTGGAGGGCTCGCTCACCACAGCGGGCCTGGCTTTTGGTGATTCCGCTTTACTGCGAGCCGTGCGGGTCGCAGCGTCGCTTGACCTGAGGTGAAGGAGCACAAGACGATGTGCGGCACGGGGATCTCCAGCCCTCATCGCGGCCAGGATGTCGCGGTGCTCGAGATCGGCAGACTCCCGCCGGCCCGATACATGTCGCGGTAGGACTCGCCGGATCTGCAGGGCAGAGAGCCCCAATAGGTCCAGCATCACCCGCGTCAGGCGGACCGACCCAGATGCCGAGACCAACAGGGCGTGGAAGTCACGGTTCAGACTGCTCCACTCCCCCATGTCGTCTGCGGACTCCATCTGCTGGAGGAGTCGCTCCGCCCGGTCCAGGTCTCTCGCCGATATGAGCTTTGCCGCCCTGGCCACACTGCTTGGCTCAAGCAGTAGGCGCATCTCGTAGACCTCCTTCAGGGCCGCGGGGGTAGGCTCGGCGACAAACATGGTGTGATGGGGCTCGGCCCGCACCAGTCCCTCCCCGGCCAGCTGGGTGAGCGCCGCCCTGATCGGGGTTATCGACGTCCCCAGTTGCAGTGCCAGCTCCGCCTGTAGGAGCGGTGTGCCTGGTCGCAGGTCACCGGTGAGGATCCGACGGCGAAGGGCCTCCGTCGCGGCCGCCTCGATCGTCCGACTCGACGAGATCCGCATCTCCGGGGCTAGGTCCGCGGCAGCGTAATCGCCCCCCACATTCGCCATCGGGAGGTATAATGCATTTTACAGGATCGAATGTCAAGCGCCTCCGGCCGGGAGGAGTTGACCTCGTCGAGGGCCTCGTTGCGCTCGATCTCGGTCGGCCCAAGTCGGACCTGGTCCCGACTTCTGGTGGTCGACTGCCAACGGGTTCTCCGGGCCTTGGGGACTCGAGAGACTTCGGTCCCGACGGGCTACCGCCGAGCCTTCGCTCGCCTTGATCGACTCAGTATGGCTAGCGGATCGACTGCCCCAGCTGACGCCGCCGGAGTACAAGGCCCGAGACCGCGAGCAGAGCCCCCGCCAGCACCGCCATTGCTCCGGACAAGAGCCCGAGCGGGCCGGCATTGGCGCCTGAGACCGGCACCGCGACCGCGGCGAGGGTCGCGGTGCTCACCGCGTAGGGGCCGTTGGGAGAGTAGGTCGCCGTGATCGAGTCACCGGTGGAGGCGCCGACCCGGTAGGTGCAGGACCCCGTCGAACTGCCGGACCCCTGGCTCAGGGTCGCCGTGCAGAGCACTCCGCCAGCGTCGCTGAAGACCACGGCGCCGGTTGGCTGAGCGGAGATAACCGAGGTGGAGACAGCCGCGTTCAGAGTCTCCGTCTGGCCCACCTGGGGAGAGGCGATGGTCCGGCTCGCCGTGGTGGTCGTCGGAGGGCTGATCGACGTGATCACTCCCGAGGCGCCGGTTGGATCGGGTTCGGTGCCGCTTGAGCCACCTGAACCGAACGCGCTGGTCCGAACGTAGCTTGTGCCACCCGCGACTGAGGTGGTACCCGCTCCCGTCAGCGTGTTGTAGACCAGGGAGATCCGACCGCCGCCGCCTCCCCCGCCACCGCCGCAGCAGCCGCCCGCGCCGCCCTCACCGCCGTCGGCGGTGAGCGCGCCCCCATTGCTGATGGCGTGGGCCTCGAGCAGGATGCCGCCACCGCTGCCGCCGCCCGATGCGCCGTTCGCTCCGAGAGCTCCTCCGCCGCCGTCCACGCTGATGGTGGCGGCGCCGCCGATGGTCACGGTTCCGGTCGGCGCCACGATCGCGAGACCCCCGCCTCCCCCACCGCCATCCACGCTCGCGCCTCCGGTGCTGGCTCCGCCACCACCGCTGCCACCCTGAAGTTGGGTCAGGAGGTCGCCGTAGGCGGTCCCGCCCGCGCCTGCCGTCCCCGAGCCGGAGACGACTCCACCAGCGGCACCCGCGCCGCCGAAGGCCCCTCCCCCGGCGCCGTTGGTACTGTCGGATGCGGCCCCACCCGCCCCCGGGCCAGAGCCGGGGTTGAGACCCCCTGGTCCGCCGTTGCCGCCACCTGGGCCCCCCGCACTGCCGGAGCCAGTCGGGGCCTCGTCAGCCGCACTGGCACCGTCCCCATTGATCGAGCCGTCGAGCGTGAACGAGCCGTCTGCAATAAGCTCCAGGGGCAGGGTTCCGGTCACCGTGATAGTCGCGCCCACGGGAACGTCGACTGTGTCGAAGGTGAAGGTGGCGATTCCGGAATCGTCCTGACCGACAAAGCTCGTCCCGGGCCCCGTCAAGGTAAGGGCGGTCGTGTCGATTGAGTAGCTGCCGGCTGTCGCCGTCCAGTTGCCGAGGCTGGTGTCGGCCAAGACCGACTGGCTTGGCAGTGCCAAGAGAGCGAGGAGGGAGATCAGCCCCGCCGGAGCCAGAGCCAGGTATCGCCGCTGTGCGCGGGCCATCTTCCTCTCCCTCAGCAACCAGGGCCCGCCAAGAGCTCGGCCTGAGCAGATTCTATATGGCCGACCAGAGCTACCGCTATCCAACTGAACTGTCCAGACGCGGGACCAGCCGGTCCCAGACAAGCTTGTCCGGACCGTGAGCGCCTCCAGTCACCGCGCGGGGTGGAAGCTGGGATCGGCTAGCTGGAGGCGAGCACGCCGATACCCAAAAGGGGGTCGCCGGCCTGGACCGGCAGTGAGGTGACGCAGAAAATCACAACGCCGCTGGCACCGGCAGAGACGCTGAGCAGAGGCTCGCCAAAGAGGTCACGCAGCTGACCGACCTCCTGCCCCTCACTGACACGACTGCCCGCGGTCACGGTTGGACGCCAGACACCGGTGACGTCGGCCCGGAGCCAGGCAAACTCCCGCAGGAGCACCGGAGCGCGTGGTTGGTCGGGGTCGCGATCGATCATGCCGAGATGAGCAGCCACGCGCTGCAACCCCGAGAGGTAACCGGCCACCGCCACTGGGTCGCAGATCCCTTGCTGTCCCGCCTCTGCCGTGATCGCAGGTATGCCTGCCTGGGCCGCACTACCGCTGGCCGTGCCAGCGATCGAGTCGAGGCTCATGGCCATCACGTAATCCAAGCCGAAGGCATTGGCCATCCCCTCTGAGCCAGCGTCGACATCGGGGCTCCCCACCCGCTCCCAGATGATCAATGGCGTGAGCGCCTCGATCAGGTCTCCGCCGTGGGCGTCGAGGTAGGCGTCAGCTCCGGCGACCACCTCCTGCGAAATAAAGGCCGCCACCCGCTCAGAGGGATCGCCCTGCTCGCTTCCGGGAAAGGCCCGGTTGATGTTCCTGCCGTCGCGGGGGTTGACGTAGATGCTCCTCAGGAAGAACCCGGGAGTGTTGACGATGAGAACGGCGATCACCGTCCCCCGCAGGGTGGCTGGATCCAGGAGTCTGGTGAACTCGGTGACCGCCGCGATGGGTACGTACTCGGCGGCATGGACCCCGCTGGTGATCACGAACGTCGGGCCAGGATTGGCCCCTCTCACCACGACCACGGGCAGCTCCCAGGGAGGCTCGACGCCGGGCACCGACACCATGCCGCGGGCGACCGTTCCAGGAGCGGGCGTCAACCTAGCGACGCTTATACGGCTCAAGGTTGGCTACTACTCAACGGGAGTCGCCCCCACTGGGCCGCGGCGGACCCACCGGGGACCACGACATTCATCGTTCGGTCCCTGGCGTCGGCCGTCCAGCCCTGAGCAACCGGATCACTCAGCTCGCCTGGTGCTCGCCATGGTGCCAACGAGCACACAGGGCTCGCTTCCCTCGTTCAGCCACCCGTGGCGGGTGCCCCGCTGCACGGCGCAGTCTCCCGGCCTCAGGGATACGCTGCCCTCCTCGAGCAGCAGGGTCACGGATCCGGAGTGGACGAGCATGCAGTCGACGGTCTCCGTCTTGTGAAACTCGATCCGTTCCCCGGGACCGAGCGCGAACCAGCGCCAAATGATCTCTCCAGGCTCTGGATCAACGTCGGCAACCTGGGGTATATCTACCGGGCCGTCGACTGGCGCGGGCAGGCCGGACGTCCAGAGGTCCACCGTGATGTACTGGTCTTCCACCGCCTGCCGAGGACAAATCTCATCCGTGATGACCACCGACTTGCCCGAGTGATCGACTCCCGTGACCACCCGGCGGACCGTCTGCTCCGGCGTGCTACTCATATTGCTTCCCCCATGCTGTGGACTGATTAATTGGTAGTCACCTGTTCGCGCCAAGTCGCGGGGATGCCCTCGCCGCAGGGCGCTGTGCGCCTACTGGAGGAGTCATCGCGAACGATCGGCGGCAGCGTCGCGGCCGCTGGGCAGGCGCCTCGCAAACTAAACGCCTCCGCTCAAACGATAGAACTGTGGGAACACCTGGTCGATGATCCCCTGGGGAATCAGCCCGTGCAGGTGGCTCTTGTAGAGGGTCAGTTGCAGTGGCGTAATCGGCATCCAGAGCACCGGCAGATCGCGAGCCAGATAGTTCTCATAGGCGAACATGGCCCGGATCTCGGCAGCCTGGCTGGGGGCTGTGTGAGTCGCGAGGATGTTCCGATCGTTGGTCGAATCCGAGAAGTCGCCCGCGTTACTCCCGGCTCCGGTGCCAAAAATCTCGCCCCCGGTTGGCAGGTAGTCGGGACCAAACGTCCAGCCCACAAACAGCGTGGCCATGTCCCAGTTGGAGCAGGGAGTCTGGCTGGTGCAACCCCCGAACTCGGTCATGATCACATCATCAAACGGCTCCTGCCGAGGGGAGATCACGATCCCGGCGCTCTTTCGAGCCTGTGACTGAAGAACTGCCACCATGTCCGACCCGGCGGTGTTGCCGCTCGCATAGATCAGTCCGAAGGCCGCATCCTCGTGGGCGCGGATACCGCGACCGCACTGGCTCGCACCAGTGCCGGGCCGGGCGCAGTAGGTGGTGCCGCCGGGCACCACCTTCCAGCCGTGGGCACGGAGCAGGGCCTGGGCTTTGGCTGGATCAAACGGGTACGGCCCCTTGCCCTTCTCCAGAAAGCTCGTGTACTGCGTCGCCGGCTGGCTCGGGACCGGGCCGGTCGTGACGGAGCCGTATCCGCCCAGGAATTTGGAGATGTACTGGGGCTGGTTCACCAGCGACTGAAGTGCCTGCCGGAAGTAGGGCTGGCGAAGCATCGGCCCGGTCTTGGGGTTGGTGAAGTTATACGAGGCGTAGCCGATCCCATACACGCTCCAGGGGCTGAAACGGTAGTCGCCCTGCCGTTCAAACTGGGTTCTAGCGCGGAGGTCTTGGGGCGGCAGGTAGCCGACGGTGAGGCCGCCGGTGCGCAGGGTGACCGCTTCCGAAGCGTCACTGGTGAACGGGAGCTCCTCAAAGGCGCTGATGGTCGGCTTGGGAGACCCCGAGTAACGCCGGTTCGGGACCATTTCCACGAAACCGTTGCTCTGGTACTTCTCCAGGCTGAAGGCTCCGTCCACCACCCGCCAGAGCGGGTCCGTGCTGTAGCTGCCAAGGTCCTGGGCCTGCTGGTTGAGATACTGGGCGACCCCCAGAGCCCCGCCGGTCGCCGTTCCCGGATTGACAGTTACGTATTCGGCCGGCGAAGTGTTGGGCAAGGGCTGTCGGGACTCGGCACCGGTATCGGCATTGCCCACGGGGGTGGATGCGGAGAGCCTGTCCCACGCGGCCCACGGGATGGGAGTGATCTGGCTCAATTCATTGTCCAGGAACCAGGTCGGGTTATAGGCTCGGTTGAGATTGAGCACCACCGTGTACGTACCAACCTGGCGATATGAGACGACGTTCTCGGGAAAGCCCCCCGGTACGAAGAAGCCCCAGCCCGGTCCCGGTTGAGTCCCGGACCCGATGGCGGGCGCGTTGGGGTCGGTGACGGCAGACAGCAGGTTGAGCCAGAAGATGATGTCCCGTGCGGTGACTGGAGTACCGTTCGACCAGACCCAGTGCTTGAGGGTGATCGTCACCACCTTATCGCCGTCGGAGAAGACCGGCGGGTGTCCGATGCTTAGCGATTGATCGACTCCGGGCTTGCCTCTGGCATCGAATACATAAAGCGCCGGATAGAGGATGTTGCTGAACTGAGCGAAGTTGGCATTGCTCTCCTCGGCGGAGCTCTCCAAGGGCAGGATGTAGGTGGGCGGCTGACCGGGCTGTTCGGCAAAGGTCACGATCCCGCCGGCACGCGCCTTGGCCTGGGCGGGCTGCAGCGAGGGGAGGAACGTGAGCAGACCGAGGGGAAGGATCAGGATGAGAGACCGAGCCAGGGGTCGCCGATGGCCACGTTTCATTGACGCTCTCCTTGTGCGCTTGGAATTGAAGGGGTTCCGTTCGGTGACCTGAAGCAGCCCTGGCCGCCCTGACCCCGGGTGGGGCGGAATGGCTGGTCGCTCGTCTCCGCGGGCAAGGATGAAGGCGATACATCCGTAGCCAGCTCCCGGACCGCGGCCGTCATGTCAGCCCCGGACCTCGGCCAAGCCCGCTCGGTCCGCGTCGGTCGACGGCGGGCTGCCGAACACCGTAACGGCACCATCAGCTGGGCCGGCCGGGGCCAAGATGGCGGAGTCGGAGGACGCGACAGCGGACAGCAGGCCCGACATGATCACCTCTCGGGTGTTGGTGATCTGCTGGTGGGCGATCCGTCGAGCTTCCCTGGAGTCTCCGGCGACCAGCGCATCCACCAGGCCGCGGTGCTCGTGGGTCACGGCATCCCCGTAATTGGCCAGGCGAAACCCGAAGTGGAAGAGCCTCTCATCGGAGTGGAGCAGGGACCCCACGAAGCTCGCCAAGCGGGCATTGCCCGACGCTCCGGCAACCAGGCTATGCAGCTCGGTGTTGCTGCGCAGGTAGGCGGTCCGGCTGAGGGGATCGCTAGGGTCGTAGGTGACCTCGCTGAGCTGTCGGAGCCGCTCAGCGAGGGTCGGCGAGAGGTTTCCCGCCGCCAGCGACGCCGCTTCCGGCTCGAGCAGAAGCCGCACCGCCGACGAGTCGAGGATCGCCTTGGAGCGGATCGTCTGGACCATCCAGCCGTGCCTGGCCTCCGCCTCGACCAGGCCCTCACTCTGGAGGCGCTGGAGTCCGCTTCGAATCGGTGTGTGGCCCAACTGATACCGGCGACAGAGTTCCGCCTCGGTCACCCGTGCGCCGGGCGGCAGGACACAGGTGATGACATCGTCCTGGATCGCCCGGTAAGCGGCCTCGGCGAGAGTCGCGGGGGCCGCCCCGGCTGAGGAGGGAGTGCCGTCCATCACTCGATCCCCCAGTGGCTCGACTTCTAAAGTTTCAGTAGTATGTCAGTGGTAGCCCACCGAGTCAAGGGCGATTTTGGCGGGGCCCCTTGGCCCCCACTCGACAAACGAGTCTGGGGACTTGCGGCGCGACCGTCCGAACCGCCACAAAGCGAAGATCTCTGGAGGGGCGGTCCGGGGAGTCGAGGCCGTGACCGGGAAGGCCGCCGCTCGGCCTACTACCAGACGGTGATGCTCCGGGGCTGAGGATGGTCCCGTAGCCGCCGGTCCTTGGTCACCAGCCGCCAGCCGTGCTCCAGTGCCGCGGCGAAGATCAAGCGGTCAGCGGGGTCGCCGGGAAAGGAGCGCGGTAGTCCCGCCGCGGTGGCGGCCACCGCCGGGGAGATGGGGACCGTGCGGACCAGGTCGCCCAGCTGAGCGAGCCATGCCCGCACCGGGACACTGAGCAGGATGCGCTGGTGCTCTGCCAGCCACGCCAGCTCGAACCAGGAGATCGAAGCCACGGCCAGCTCGTCGGCTCCCTCGATCGCCCGGCTCGCCGGCCGGCTGAGCCGACCTGGCTCGGCAGACCACCACTGGAGGACGTGGGAGTCGAGCAGGAGCGTGGTCAGGGCAGGTCCCAGGCCGACCCGGTGGAGAAGAGGTGCTCGTCGCCGACGGCACTCTTGGAGATTCCCGCCAACCGGCCCTGGGCAGCTCGCGGGCCCCGCGCGGCGATGAGGCGGGCCACTGTGCGTCCATGCTTGGTTATCTCGATCTCCTCCCCGCCACCGACCTGATCTAGGACGGCCAGGGCCTTGGCCTTGAACTCGGTTGCAGTCATTTGTCTAGTCATGTGGCCATTTTAGCAGTCATCCGGTCCCTGGGGCCAGGAGCCGCTGGACTCGGCACCGGCAGGCCAATGTGGATCAGGGGCTTCCCCCAACAGGCGCGAGCGAGGCGGAGCCGGGAAGGACAGCTAGCTCGCAGCCGGTGACCAGGACACGGCCACCAGCTGCCCTACCCCGAGCGGCCACTGCCCCTCAAGAGCCGCCTGCACTTCATGGTCGCGGTCCTGGTTCAAGCAGAGCCGCTGCCTGACGAAGGCCGTGTACTCCTCCTTGGAGATGGCGTGGGGGGCGGGCGGGCGCTCAAAGGCCTGCGCCTCGAGCTCCAAGCCGAGCTCCGAGAGCACCTCGAGGAAGAGGCTTGACGTCGGCTCGATGGGGCGGTCCAGCCCCCAGAACCGCTGCCAGAGGAAGTTGAAGGGTGCGGTCGGGTGTGTCGCGGTCAGCTCCACGACCACGCGCCGCCTCGCCTTGGCGCTCAGCTCCAAGATGAACGGCTCGATCTCAGCCACGTTGTAGACGACGTGGTTGCAGACGACGACGTCGGCCGGCTCCACCGCGCCCGCGCCCGGCGGCCAGCTGCCCTCGACGGTGCGATGCGGAATGCCCCGCCGCCGGAAGGCGCCGGCGAACTGGCTGAGCATGGCAGGCTCCTGGTCGAAGCCGACGATGGAGGTGGCCGGCGGTGCCAGCGGCAGGCTGGCGGCACCACCACCGCACCCGACGTCGAGCACCGTGCCCCCATCACCCAGCGCCAGTCGGGCCATCTCCAGCGAGGGACGGCCCGGATCGTCGGGCGACTCGTGGCCGACCCGGAAGAGGGCCGGCGGCAGCACCCAGGGCGGTGCCGGCGCCTGGGCCAGGATCTCCTCCGGGATCGCCCACTCCCCGAGGGCGCTGGCCCACCTCGCCGCCGCCGAGGCGCTCACCGGAATGCGCCGCGAGGCAGTGTCGTGCAAGCCACTGCGGGTGAGGATAGCGGAGCCCTGAGCCGGGGTCGGGCTGGCTCCGTTCGGACCATCCCCGGGGAGCCTCCAGACTTGCTAACCTTCGCCCGGCGAGACCGGCGTCCAGCGGCGCCGCACTGGCGTTGCCGGATCCGTCGGATCAGGAGGGAACCACGATGGCCGAGAGCGTGCTCCTAATCGGAACCAGCAAGGGCGTGATGGTCGGTCACAGCGACCAGCACCGCCGCTCCTGGGACTTGCGGCCTCTGGAGCTGATGATGAGCGAGGTCTACGGGGTCGGGATCGACCTCCGCCGCCCCGTCCCCCGACTCTTCGCCGGCGCCACCAGCGAACACTGGGGACCGTCCCTCTTCCACTCGGACGACCTGGGCCGAACGTGGAAGGAGCCGGAGGCGGCCCCGGTCGCATTCCCCAAGGAGACCGGCACCTCCCTGATCCGCGTCTGGCAGGTGCAGCCGGCCACCGACAAGGAGCCCGACGTCGTCTACGCCGGGGTCGAGCCCCACGCCCTCTTCCGGTCCGAGGACGGCGGCGAGACCTTCAGCCTGGTGGAGGGCCTCTACAACCATCCCCACCGCGCCGAGTGGGTGCCAGGGGGTGGGGGCGCGTGCCTGCACACCGTCGTGCCCCATCCCGACGATCCCGAGCGGATGCTGGTGGCACTCTCCGCCGGAGGCGTCTACCGCACCGAGGACGGTGGCAAGAGCTGGGAGGCTGCCAACCAGGGGATCCAGTCCTACTGGATGCCCGAGGAGCAGCGCTTTCCGGAGTTCGGCCAGTGCGTCCACAAGCTGGGCATGCACCCGTCTCGGCCGGAGCGGCTCCTGGCCCAGAATCACTTCGGGGTCTACCGCTCCGACGACTACGGCCACAGCTGGCAAGCGATCGAGGCCGGCTTGCCGTCGAACTTCGGGTTCACCGTCTTGGTCCACCCCCACCAGCCCGATACCGCCTTCCTCTTCCCGCTCCAGGCCGACGTCGAGCGGATGCCCCCGGACAGGCGCTGCCGCGTCTACCGCACCAGAGACGGGGGCGACAGCTGGGAGCCGCTCAGCAACGGGCTGCCCCAGTCCGGCTACCACGCGGTCGTGCTCCGCGATGGCTTCTCGGCCGACAGCGGTGAGCCGGCCGGGCTCTACTTCGGCACCCGAGATGGCGAGGTCTACCAGAGCCTCAACGACGGCGACTCCTGGGATCTGGTGGCCAGTCACCTGCCCCCCGTCCTCACGGTGAGGGCGGCCTACCTGGCGTGAGCGCCAGCCTGCATCTGCCGGCGGCGCTACGGCCATCGGCCGGAGGCGAGGCGGTACTCCCGCTCTCGGCGCCGACCCTGGGGGTCGCCCTGGACGAGCTCGGCACCACCCATCCCCAGCTGGCGCGACGGATCCGCGATGAGCAGGGGCGGGTCAGGCGGCACATCCGGATCTACGTCGAGGACACCGACATCGCCCAGCTCGGAGGGCTGGAGACCAGGCTCGACCGGGGTGTCAGGGTTTACGTCATCCCGGCGGTCTCTGGGGGCTGAGCCGCTCCTCCTTCCATCTCTCCCCGCTGACCTCGCTCGCCTGGCGCCTTTCCCCTAGCACCACGCCATCCCCGCCCTGCTCTGGATGCGCGAGCACAGGATCGGGAAGGCAGAGGCTCGGTACCTCGGCGTTGTCTCGCGAGAGGGAGCCGGCCGCCCTCAGGGGGCCGAGACCGGAGCCCGGTAAAGGACCCAGCCAAAACAGAGGACAGCCAGGGCGAAGAGGCCGGCCATGACCATCGAGCTCAGATCCCGGTGGTAGACAAGGAACGCGGCGCCGTTGAAACCGGCCCCGAGCACCGCCAGGACCCCCACCAACGAGGCGGTCCGGGACCCCTTACCGGGCCCGAACAGGACGGCGACCAGGAGCCGGATCGCGGCCAGCCCCAAAAGCAGACCGAGCGTGATGTGGATTGCCAGGAGTCCGCCCTGGGTGATGCCCCAGAGGTCGCTCCGATAGGCGCTGCCGAAGAAACTGTTGCCCTCGGCTCCAGGGTGGTGGCGGGGGACGGCGACGAAGAGGTTGAGGCCCATGCCGACGAGGTACTGAACCAGGCTGAGAGCTATCAGCAGCAGCGCGAGCCGGCGGAGCAGCAGGCCCCCGGAGGGCCGGGTCTGGCCGACGATGACATGCGGTTGGTCAGGACTCACAGCACCGGAGGCCAGACCGTCCTCCTCCCCTGCTCCCCTAGAGCCGCTTGCCCGCGGCGCTCGCGGGTCCGACCTGCCACGCCATCCCCGAACGTCCGGTCACCTCCGGCCAGGGTCATGAGCCCTCCTTCCCAATCCCCAATCGCTCCAGCCTCCAGGGTAAGCCATCAGCGAGCCGTGCCGACCGCCAGCGACGAGCCTGCAGCCGGAGGCTCGTCGCTGCCCGCTGCAGCGCTGTCGGGTGATTGACACAGGACCCGTCGTCAAGGAGACTTCGTCCCCTGCCGGGCCGACATAGACTCGGGCTAATCCTCTCCCTTGCAACGGAGAGCCCATCCAGGAGGAGCGACATGGACCAGGATCGCGACCAGAGCCAGGACGTGGCTGACGAGGACACCGACCAGGACACCGACGACGCCAGCGGGCACCACTCGGCCGGGCCACACATCCAGACCGAGTCCAGGGACAGCATCGAGCCCTCGGACGGTCCCTTCTCGCACAGCGCCCGCTAGCTCAATCCGACTCAGGGCCCGTCCCGGACGGGGCACCCTGACCGAGACGCAGACCCCCGGTCCCGGGGAGTTGGCCTCGCCCAGAGGGCGGGTCCCCCGGGGCCGGACCCGGCTCAGCCCTGGCTCTCACCTCCCTCGGCCAGGCCGTGGAGGATGGTCTTGAGCTGGAAGGGGGTGCAGCCCGGGTGCTCGCCCAGGATCAGGGCGACCAGGCCGCTGACATGGGCGGCGGCGAAGCTGTTGCCGCTGCTGGTGATCTCTCCCCCGCCCTTCCAGGCGACCTTCACGTCCAGGCCCCGGGCCCCGAACTCGACCGGGGGCCTGGGGTTGTAGGAGAGGCCGAGCGGGTCCGTCCCGGGCCGGCAGGCGACCGAGATCACCGAGGCGAACTGGGCCGGGAAGGTGGGGCCGGGCAGGTTGTTGGCGGCGCAGACCAGGAGGGCGCCCTGGAAGTAGCTCTGGTCGGCAACCTCGTGCCAGACCCGGGCCAGGTCGGCCCTTCCGGTGCTGAGGCTGAGGTTGACGACCTGGGCGCCCTGGTCCAGCGCCCAGCGGACCCCGGCCAGGATGCAGGGGGTCTTGCCGCTCAGACGCTGGCCCAGCACCCGAACGCTGAGCAGCTGGCAATCGGGTGCCAGCTGGCGAATGATCCCAGCGCAGGCGGTGCCGTGCCCGAACAGGTCCTGGTGCGGTCCCTCCTCGATCGAGACGGGCGTGTCCCGGCCGGGGTCGTAGGAGACGACGGCTCCGAGGTCGACCGCACCGACCAGGGGGTGATCGGCATCGACCCCGCTGTCGACGACCGCCACCTTGACGCCCCGGCCCTTGGAGTCTCCGAAGGCCCACTCCCTGGTTATCGGCATCAGGGCCACCCCGGGCTCCGCGGCCGGGCCGGTGAAGGGCTCGGACCAGGCGGGGATCAGCGAGCGGGGGATCGCCGGCCCTCCGCGTAGCCGACCACCTGCTCCAGGACGGCGATCGCCAGCCGCCGCTCCCGGGCCCCGCCCCGGCCCAGCTCAGAGAGTAGGGCCGCGATCCGGGCGATGTCCGCGTCGGCCGGGGGCATCTCGCTCGCGGCCGCCCGCAGGTTCCGGCGCAGGCCCTTGTCCTGGGTGG
>DATDII010000082.1:0-2045 GCA_036521135.1 Candidatus Dormiibacterota bacterium
AGGCCGCCCGGGCGGTCGAGAACGCCCTCGGCGCCGCCCCGAGGCGACCGATCGACCGCACCGTGGTGCCCAACTGCATCTTCACCTATCCCGAGATCGCCACGGTCGGGCTCCACGCCGACGCCGCCCGGGCCGCCGGCCACGAGGTCCGGCTCGGCCAGGCGCGCTTCGCCGGGGAGGCCAAGGCGCTTGCCGAGGGCGAGTCGGAGGGCTACGTCCAGCTGGTCGCCGACGCCAAGACCGACCTCCTCCTCGGGGCCACGATCATCGGCCCGCACGCGGTCGAGCTGATCCACGAGGTCGGGGTCGCGATCACCGACGGCTTCACCATGGCTGAACTGGGCGAGGTGATCCACGCCCACCCGACGGTCAGCGAGGTCGTCATGGACGCCGCCCAGCAGGGTTGTGGGGTGGCGCCCTACCTCAACTAGTACCCGCGGCCACCGGCTTGCTGGGTGACGGGATGCCATTGACACCGCCTGGCGGACGGGCCACTCGAGGCGATCGCCGCTGTCAAGAAGGCGCGGCTCCGGTCGCGGGCGCGAAGATTGGGAACCGTGGAACGCGTGGAATTCCTCTCTGCGGTGCTTCTGACTTCGCGCGAGCCGGATCGGCTGGCCGCCTTCTACCGAGACCTCCTCGGTATTCCCCTCAAGGCGGAGCGGCACGGGGAGTCCGAGCAGCACTGGGGCTGTGAGCTTGGGGACGTTCATTTCGCGATCCACCCGAGCTCCGACCGCCCGGGCCCGGGCCCGATCCGGCTGGCGTTCTGGGTGTTCGACCTCGAGGCCTTCGCCGACCGCCTGGAGCAGGCGGGGACAAAGTGCCGCTACCCGATCCAGCAGCTGGGCGAGGGGTCACTGGTCACCGCGGTCGAGGACCCGGACGGGAACGAGGTGGAGCTGACCCAGATGGGAGACTCCTGGCGCGAGCACCTGGCGGAGCGAAGGAGGGGCGGCGCCGATGTCATCGCCCGGGCGGCGGCCAACCGGCCCCTGGAAGGGGCGTAGGGGAGGCCCCCGAGCAGCCGGTCAGCTGCTCCCGGCCGCCAGCAGGTCGACCGAGATCGGGGCGGCCTCCGACCTCGTCCGTTGCCCCTCACGCCAGGCCTGCCAGAGCAGGGCCAGGTAGCGCCGCCCGACCGGAGCCCACCCTGTCAGACGCAGGTTCGCTGGGGCCGTGGCCGGTCCGAAAGAGATCCGCTCTGCCCGGTCGGCCAGCTCCTGGAGCCGGACCTCGAGCCCAGCTCGACTGCTGAGCTGGGAGGTGATCTGCGCCATCTCATGAAGGGTCAGGGAGGGGGGGTGGCCGCCGTGGGCGACCCGGACCAGCAATCCAAGCCGGGACCGGAGCTGGTTTGGGCTGCGGACCTGGCTCGACCACCAGAGCAGTAAGAGCAGGAGGAGGAGAAGCAGACCGCCTGCCGATCCCCCAAGGGCGAGGAGGAGGGGCCCGGCACCGGCAGGCTTGTGCCCGGTTCCGGGGTGGGCGTTCGAGGTCAGCTGGCGGACTCCGGGGTGGAACCGTGCGCCCAGGCCGCCCGGGCTCCCCGGCGCCGGGGTCGGGGTGGTGGTCGCCGAGGCGCCCCCGCCGGCCTGGTGGTGGGGGTGGCGCTCAAAGCTGGCCGGAGGGGTCGGCTCGAAGTTGATCCAGCCGTAGCGGGGGAAGTAGGCCTGGACCCAGACGTGGGCGTCCGCCCGGGTAACGGTGCCGTCGACCCCGGCGTCGTAGCCCCCCGCCAGCCGGCTCGGGATGCCCAGCGCCCGGAGCATCGCCCCCATCGCCGCGGCGAAGTACTGGCAGTAGCCCCGATGGGAGGTGTCGAGGAAGTAGAGGACGGGCCAGGTTCCGGCCGGCGCGGGCGGCGGCTTCAGGGTGTAGGTCTCGTCATTGCGGAGGGCCGCCTCGATGTTGCGGGCGGCGCTGTAGGGGTTGCGAGCCTGGCCCGCCATCTGCTTGGCCTGGCTGGCCAGTTCGGCGACCTGGACCGGGTCGCCGGCGTCCTCGAGGTTGGCGTAGGGGAGGACCCACTTGGGGTAGTCCTT
>DATDII010000083.1:0-3518 GCA_036521135.1 Candidatus Dormiibacterota bacterium
CGTGGCGACTGTGCCGGTCATGGTGAAGGCGAGGTCGGACGCAGCCAGCGCGGTCGGACTCGGCCGCCCACGCGGCCCTGACGCGAGAGGTCACCGCTCTTGGAGCGGACTCAAATCGTGCGAGAGCAGCCAGCAGCGATGGGAGCCTCGACGCCGACCTCGCCCAGCTCGCCGTCGCCGAGGATGCGAAGACGTCCGAGTCGTGGCCTCACCAAGGTCGCTATCCAAACACGTCAGCAGCGCCCGGCCGCCCGGGCTGAGCTCGCCGCCCGGGGCAAATGGGGTAGGGTCGGTCGATGGAGAGCGGCAGCAGCGAAGCGGGTAATCTGGACGAGCACGGCCGTCCCGAGCCTCCGGCGGCGGCTGACGAGAAGACGATGCTCGCCGCCTTCCTCGACTATCAGCGCGCCACCTTCGCCTGGAAATGCCGTAGCCTCGGTTCGGATGCCCTGAACACCAGGACCGCCGCGTCCACGATGACGCTCGGCGGGATGATGAAGCACCTGGCCCTGGTCGAGGACGGGTGGTTCTCCCATGCCCTGCTCGGCCATGAGTACTCGCCCCCGTGGCAAGCCGTCGACTGGAAGTCCGACCCTGACTGGGAGTGGCACACAGCAGCAGACGACAGCCCCGAGGAGCTGCAAGCCCTGTGGGAGAACGCGGTCTCACGCTCCCGCCAGCTGGCCACCGACGCCCTGGCGGAGGGCGGCCTCGACAGCCTCGCCGTCCGTCCCTGGGAGGATGGGCGGGCGCCGAGCCTGCGCTGGATCATGGTCCACATGATCGAGGAGTACGCACGGCACAATGGCCATGCAGACCTGCTGCGCGAAGCCATCGACGGCGAGACCGGGGAGTAGTCGCCGGCCCGTTCATCTCCGGCTGCGGCAGGCGCTAGGTACCCGCGATGCTGCCTCCCCGGCATCCCCTGCTGGGCTCGACCCCTTCGGTACCGTGTCTGCATCTGAGATCTGCGCATCAGGCTGAAAAAGCTTCTCGGGAGACCGTCGGAAACCGACGCGATCCTGCCCTGGAAGCTCAGCCGCTCGAGAGTCCTTCTAGCCATCCAGTTAGCTTGAGGGGCGGAGCCACAGTGAGACATGCGTCGGCTCCATTGAGACCACGACGGCATCGATTAGCTCCGAGCTGACCGTGCCCAGATCAACGTCATCGCGGAGGCGGCGGGCAAAGGCCTGGATCGTCACGTCGGCGTCGTATCGAGTCCGATTGAACCTGCGGTCGACCAGGCGCTGAACGCGCACTCGGAGGGGATTGAATAGGGCGGCGGCGGCCAGGGTGGAGGCGGCCACTCCCAGGGGGGACGAGAATGGCAGGACCCGGGTGGCCAAGGTGACCAGGCCCACATAGACCCCTATCAGGAGCCCAGTCACGATTCCATATG
Source organism: Candidatus Dormiibacterota bacterium (assembly GCA_036521135.1). Taxonomy (GTDB): domain Bacteria; phylum Chloroflexota; class Dormibacteria; order Aeolococcales; family Bog-877; genus Bog-877. The sequence goes on from DATDII010000083.1 coordinate 1,400, forward strand.
AGATCGTGCGGCTGACGAGACGGTCGATGTCATAGAGCCGGTACCTGAGGATGCCGATCCCCATCCCGATGGGAAGGGCGGCGATTCCAAGGGGTAGCAAGCTGCCAACCAGAACTTGCCAAAGGCCAGGGGTACTGGTGCTGGCCACCTCCGGGCTCAGGACCAGTGAGAGCACGAGCATCGTCACCGTGACCATGGCTCCGCCCATCAGCCACTTTGTCTGCTGGCGATGATCCCCGCTGGTGCCGGGATAGGTGACCAGCAGACGCAGAATCCACGCTACCCAAAGCGCCAACACGATCAGGGCGCAAAGGTAAGAGGGGCCGTTGAGAACACCCAGTACCCCGGCCAGGTGGCTGGTATTGGGGCTACCGTCCGAGAGGATCTGGAGGTGACGCTCCAAGCCAATGAGGACGCCGAGCCCCAAGGAACAGCCAGTGGCCAGTACGAACGCGACCAGATAGAGCGAGACCGACCAGCGCCAGCGGGATGAGGGTACCTTTCCGGCCGGGAAGAGCAGGACTGGCGGAGCCATGAGCATGAGCCAGGGAATCCAGAGAAACCCCAGGGATACCGCCAGCCAGCCGAGCGGGAGCGAGCCCTGGTGGTCCCGATAGTCGATGACCGAATACGCCGCTCCGATGTTGGAGAGCAGAAAGCACATGGCAGAGGCCAGCAGAATCCAGCCGATCGGGTTCTGGGGTTGCCGCCTCGCCACCGCGAATCCCACCGCGGCGAATGGCACCGCGGTAGCCAGCCCCAGCGCCTCTCCAGCCAGGTTGTCTTGGGGATCGTGTGTGAGCTGCGATAGCACTGCGAGGACCGCCACCAGCATCACGGTCAGCCCGACCAAGACCACCGCCGTACCCGGCGATGCCAGCCGAGTCAGGGTGGCCCTCGGGCCTCCAACCCCTGCAGGCGCGCCGATCGGTGGCGATGGCTTCAGCATGCGGGTGAGTTCTCCTGCGCCGCCGGCGGGATCGGCGGACCTAGTGCACACCGTAGTTCGATGGCGTTCCGAGATCGTTACCCAGCTGGGCTCTCGGTCCACTGTTGGACATGCGGTCCGGCCGCTTAGGACCGTCCGGTGACCCCGGTGGAGCGGGAGACGGGGGTCGAATCCGCGACCTTCTCCTTGGCAAGCAGCGGAACGTATGCGCTGTGCTTCTGACTTCGGGGTCGGGGGCAAAAAACCTGTCCACTTATACGGCCGCCAACGCTGACTTGGCCGGCATCTCAGGTGTCTCCTGGGGAGACAGTTGACTTGACCACGTCCCGGCGGACCTGCGCCGCCTTGACTGCCACCTCTCCCGCGATAGCCCGGCGTCCTTTCCAGCGGTGGGGGCCGTTCCAGCGGCACGGACCGGAATCCGGCTCGAACCCGCGGAAGACCGGGCCGTTGCCCCAAGTTGGGTCGCGGTCGAAGTGGGGAATGTCGGTCTTTCGCGGCACCGCCGTGCGGATGCCCTGCGGGTCGAGCTGGCCGTTCCACCTGGGACCGCTCCCTGGGCCCCCGGTTGCCGCCGCAGAACGGGCCTGGAAGGCCTGCACAGCCGCGTCTCCGGCGCCAGGCGAGCGGCCCAGCCGCTTGCGGATCTCGTCCTTGGCGGCGGCTCGACCATTGACGACGGCCCTAGCCCAGGCGCCCATGATCGACTCCCCGAGGAACCGGACCCACCGTCCTGGCGAGCGCCAGGGTATCCGCTCGACAAGCCCAGGAGACGCGAAGTCGCTGTCAACCCGCCAGCCCGTCGTCACCACAGAAGCCGTCACCCGAGCGGCAGTTCGCCCAGGGGCCGGAAGACGGTGTCGCCCTACCCACGAGCACGAGTCGTCCGCCCGGTCCGACCGGGGTAGCACAGCCGGTCGGTCCTGAACGAAGCTACTCAGCGACGGGCCAGGCGACGCCCGCTCGCGGTCGCGATCGGCGAGTAGTTCATTTCAAAGTGGTGGTAAAGGGCTGACTCGTCCGCCTGGGACAGCTCCTCACCGTGCAATCCCAAGTCGGGTGCCGACCGAACCTGGTCCTTAGCGACCGCGACCTGCAACCCATCCGGACCGACCTTGATGTCGCGCAGCGGCACGAAGGTCAGGTGACGACCGATCAAACCTTCCTTGA
>DATDII010000084.1:0-3490 GCA_036521135.1 Candidatus Dormiibacterota bacterium
CATCCCCCGGCTGGATCAGGATTCGAAGGCGGAGCTCTACAGCATCCCGGGCCTGCCTCCCGACCTGTCTCACCCGCCCGCCTGGTGCCGTTTCCAGCCGCGCTGCCGCTACGCCATCGCGCGCTGCCGGGAGGAGGAGCCGCCACTTGACGGCGACACGCCCGAGCATCAGTTCGCCTGTTTCAACCCCGTGGGGAAGGCGGGCGCCCACCCGGTCGCGGTATCAAGTTGACCCCGACCGGGACAGCGCCCCTGCCCTGCCTCCTGGACGGAGTGCCATGACCACCACCACTGTCACCGAGACCACTCCCGAGGCGGCGCCGCCGAGCGACAACTTCCTCGAGGTGCGCAACCTCGTCAAGGAGTTCCCGGTGACGGCCGGGGCGGTGCTCCAGCGCCGGATCGGATCGGTCAAGGCGGTCTCGGACGTCTCCTTCTCGGTCGCCCGGGGTGAGACCTTCGGCCTGGTCGGCGAGTCAGGCTGCGGCAAGACCACCATCGGCCGGCTGATCGTCGGCCTGGAGCGGCCCACGTCGGGCGAGATCCAGTTCGAGGGCAAGGTCATCTCCGGGCTCCGGGGCGCCGCCTACCGACGTCAGCGCCGGGACCTCCAGCTGATGTTCCAGGACCCCTACGCCTCGCTCGACCCGAGGATGCGGGTCGGGACCATCATCCGGGAGCCCCTGACGGTTCAGAAGATCGGCAAGCGCGAAGAGCAGGACGCCCGGGTGCGCCAGTTGCTCCGCGAGGTCGGGCTGAGCCCCAAGTCGGTCGACCTCTACCCCCATGAGTTCTCTGGCGGCCAGCGCCAGCGGATCGGGCTGGCCCGCGCCCTCACCCTCAACCCCAAGCTGATCGTCGCCGACGAGCCGGTCTCGGCCCTCGACGTCTCGATCCGCTCCCAGATCCTCAACCTGATGAACGGGCTCCAGCACACCCACGGCCTCACCTATGTGGTCATCTCGCACGACCTCTCGGTGGTCAAGTACCTGTCGGACCGGATCGCGGTGATGTACCTCGGCAAGATGGTGGAACTCGCTCCCAGCACCGAGATCTACGCCCGGCCGGCCCACCCATACACCCTGGGCCTGATCAACGCCATCCCTGAGCCCGACCCGAAGCGCGAGCGGTCCAAGAGCATCGACCCGGTCAAGGGTGAGCTCCCCTCAGCGCTGAACCCACCCTCCGGCTGCCGCTTCCGGACCCGGTGCCCCAGGGCCCAGCAGCTCTGCGCCGATGAGGAGCCGCCACTGCGGCCCTTCGGCCCCCAGCACCTGGCGGCCTGCCACTTCCCGCTCCAGACTCCGCTCGCGGCCGCCTGAGCCGAGCGCGCCGGCAGGGCGCTCCCTGGCGCGGGCCCGCAATGACTGGGAACGCCTCGGGCAAGGGCTCGTTGGCAGTATCGGAATGGAGCCGCCGCCAAGGGTCAACCGGAGCCGGCGGGAGACGGGTCCCGAGCTAGCTGGTCAGCGGCGCTGGAGCCTGACCTCGAGGGCGTCTCGCATGGCGTCACCGACGAAGTTGAAGGCGACCACGGTCAAGACGATTGCGATCCCGGCCGGGTAGATGGTCCACCAGTAGCCGTCGAAGATGTAGGCCAGCCCGGTATTTAGCTCACCGCCCCAGTTGGTCGCCGGCGCGGGCACGCCCAGTCCCAGGTAGCTGAGGGTGGCCACCGCGATGATCGCGTCGGCGACCTGGAAGGTCGCGTTGACCACGATCGTGCCGACGGTGTTGGGAATGATGTGGCGGAACATCACCCGTCGGCTGCCCCCGCCCATCACTCGGACCGCCTGGACGTACTCCCTGACCCGCAGGCTCAGGGTCTCGCCTCGCACAAGGCGGGCGGGCACCAACCAGGCGACCAGGCCGATGACGATGATCAGCTCGGGGATCGAGGTGTTGTAGATCGCGCCCAGCACGATCAGGGCGAAGAGGAATGGGATCGCCAGCATGGCGTCGACGATCCGCATCATCAGCGCATCGATGATCCCGCCCGCCAGCCCAGATGTGGCGCCCCAGATGACCCCGATCCCGACTGCGATCAGTGCCGCCGCGAAGCCGATCTCGAGCGAGCTCTGGCCGCCCAGCATGATCCGACCGAGGACGTCGTAGCCGAGGGAGTCGGTGCCAAGCGGGTGGGCCAGGGACGGAGCGTGGTTGGCGATGTTGGGGTTGGCGACGATCTGCTGGGTTTGGTAGATGTAGGGTCCGATGAAGCTGAACAGGGTCACGAAGACGATCATCCCGAGCCCCACGATCGCCAGCCGGTTCTCGATAAAGACGGCCAGGATCATCCGCCAGGCGGACCCCGTCTGATAGCCTTCACCACCCTCGGGGATGGTGCCGACGGCGTCGACACCACCGGGCTCGGGTACGATCGCCGGGGCTACGGGACCGAGTGAGCTCACCGTTGCACTCCCAAGAGGCGGCCGGAGCCAGGCGCGGGCCGCCAGTTAGCCTTCATCTAGGTGTATCTAATTCGTGGGTCGACCACGGCGTAGAGGATGTCCGCGATCAGGTTTCCAGCGACCGTCGCCAGGGCGACGACCACGACCACGCCGAGCAGGACAGGGAAGTCGTCGGCCTGGGCGGCTTGATAGAAGGCCAGGCCCATTCCGGGATAGTTGAAGACGGACTCGGTCACCACGGCGCCGCTGAGCACGCCACCGATGGAGAGCCCGACCAGCGTGATCACTGGGATCAGGGCATTGCGGAGGATGTGTTTGAAGAGGACCACCCGACTGGAGACCCCTTTGGCCCTGGCCGTGCGGACGTAGTCCTGAATGCTCTGCTCCAGCATGGAGCTGCGCATGTAGCGACTGAAGAGGGCCAGCGAGACCAGGGTGAGCGTGGCCACCGGCAGCACCATCCCGTTGAGCTGGGAGAAGACGCCGACCTGGTCCTGGGGACCCTCGGTCGGGAACCAGCCCAGGTCGCCGGCGAAGAAGATGATCAAGAGCAGGCCGAGCCAGAAGGTGGGCATCGAATAGAAGATGAACGAGAATCCGGTGAGGACGTAGTCGTCGGGCCGGTTGCGCCGGACCGCCTGCATCACCCCGAGGGGTACCGCCAGGATCACAGCGCAGATCAACGAGCTCGCCACCAAGAACAGGGTCTTGGGAATGCGCTGCGACAGCAGTGTGGTGACCTGCTCGTTCTGCTTGTACGAGTAGCCGAGGTTGAGGTGGATCAGGTTGTTGACCCAGGCCCCGTACTGGTACCAGAGCGGCTTGTCGAAGCCGTACTGCTTGGTCAGCTCGGCCACCTGTTGCGGGCTGGCCCGGATTCCGAGGATCGCCCGGACCGGGTTTCCGGGCAGCAAGTGCAGCAGGATGAAGGTGATGATCGTCACCCCGATCAGCACGATCACGGCTTGGCCCACTCGCCGAACCAGGAATCCGATCACGAGGCCCCTGCTCCCCTAATCCTCTGACTGTTCCGCCTTCGGAGACGACGTGCGGGGGTCCGGCCCGGGGGCCGGACCCCC
>DATDII010000085.1:0-2443 GCA_036521135.1 Candidatus Dormiibacterota bacterium
GAACTCCTGGACCCCGAACGGCTTGGTCATGTAGTCGTCGGCGCCCAGGGCCAGGCCCTGGACCTTGTCCGGCTCGGACCCCCGGGCGGTCAGCATCAGGATGGGCACGTCGGACTCCTGGCGCAGGATCCGGCAGACCTCCTCGCCGGTCAGCTCGGGGAGCATCAGGTCGAGCACCACGAGGTCGGGCATCCGGCCCCGGGCCAGCTCCAGGCCCTTGGTGCCGCTGGCGGCCTCAAGCACGACGTAGCCCACGGCGGCCAGGTTGTAGCGCAGGGTCATCCGGACCGCCTCGTCGTCCTCGACCACCAGGACCTTGCGGCCGGAGCCGGCGCTGGCCGGGGCGTCCTCCACTAACCCAGCTCGGTGAGCCGTCCGGTGGCCAGGAAGACCACGTCCTCGGCGATGTTGGTGACCCGGTCGGCGATCCGCTCCAGGTTGTGGGCGATGAAGATCAGGTTGGTGCCGGGATAGACCCACTCCGGCTGCTCGCGCATGGTCTCCACCATCTCGTCGAAGACACGGTGATAGATCCGGTCGATCCGGTCGTCCCGGGCGGCGATGTCCTGGGCCCGGCGGTGATCGTTGGCGGTGACCGCCTCCAGGATGTCGCGGACCTGCTCCTCGACGTAGCGGCCCATCCGCAGGATGGCCTCGAGCCGCGGCCGCGAGCTGAGCTCGATCAGGGGCAGGGCGTAGCGGGCGCAGCTCTTGGCGTGGTCGCCCATCCGCTCCAGCTCGGACGTCATCAGCATCAGGCCGAAGACCTCGTTGAGCTGGCGGCCGGTCGGGTGCTGGGCGGCAAGGACCGCCAGGCCCCGCTCCCGCTCCTGGCGATGGCGCTCGTTGACCTCGAGGTCGCCCACCACCACCGCCCGGAGCCGGTCCCCGTCCCTCATCTCCAGCCCCGACGTGGCGCCGGCCACGCCCTCGGCGACCATCCCGCCCAGCACCCGGACACCGTCGCGGAGGGCGGCCAGGTCGGCCTCGAAGTCGTCAGTCGGGGCGGCGGCCACGGATCGATAGTAGACGACCCACCCGGCCGGGACTTCCCCTAGGGCGAGTTGAGCACGATCCGGACCAGGGTGCCCTGGCCCGGGGCGCTGCGCACCTTGATCTCGCCGCCCTGGAGCTCGACCGCCTGCTGGGCGATGGTCAGGCCGAGGCCGCTGCTGCGCCCGGTCCGGGACCGGTCGCCGGTGTAGAAGCGGTCGAAGATCCGCGGCAGCTGGCTGGCGGGTATCCCCGAACCGGTGTCACGAACGGAGATGGTCGGGCGCCCGGTGGAGAGCCCGACCGTGACCGTCACCGACCCCGGGGCCGAGGTGAACTTGAGGGCGTTGTCGAGGACGTTGCTGAGGGCGCGGCCGAGCCGGGCGGGGTCGGCCAGGGCCTGGGCCGACGCTCCCCTTAGGACCAGGGCCAGGTCTCTCTCTTTGGCCTGGGGCCGAAGCTCCTCGACCGCGGTCTTGGCCACCGCCAAGAGGTCGACGGCGACCACCTGGGCCCGCTCCACCCCCGCCTCGAGCCGGCTCAGGTCGAGGATCGCGTCCACCAGGGCGTGGAGGCGGTCCGCCTCGGCCGCGATCCTGGTCGCGAAGAGGTGGCTGGCGCCGGGGTCCTGGCGGGCCTGGCCGGTCAGGGTCTCCGCCATCAGGCGCAGGCTCGCGAGCGGGGTTCGGAGATCATGGGAGAGGTTGGCGATCAGCTCCTGGTGGGCCCGGCTCAGGCGCCTCTCTGAGGTGATGTCGGTGAGGATGAGGACCACCTGGCGACCGCCGTCCGGAAGTGGCAGCGGCGCCGCCACCGCCTTGAGGACCCGGCGCCAGTCGTTCTGGCGCAGCTCGCCCCGGGCGGGCCGGCCGGTCGCGAGCGCCTTGAGGACAACGTCCGCCGCCCTCGGGTCGTCGAGGACCTGTGCCAGCGGCGTCCCCCGGCGCACCGGGGCGGGCTGGGCCAGTGGGTCCCCCGGCCCGGCCAGGATCGGGCCGCTGTTGGCGCTGGCCCAGACCACGTTCCGGACCGGGTCGAGGAGCAAGACCGCGTCCGAGCCCAGCTCGGTCAGCTGGCAGAGGAGCCGGTCGGCCCCGGCGGGGAGCTCCTCCGAGCTGGACGGCCCGGGGGCGGCCTCGCTCACCGCTGGTCCCAGCCCCCGCCCGGGTCGGGCCGGCCCAGGTAGACGGCCTGGGAGACCCGGTCCCGGTCGTCGGACAGGTCCAGCCGCCAGACGCCGCCCTTGGGACAGCGGGAGCCGGCTGGGGCGCCGGCCGCCTCCAGCAGCGGCGGGAGCAGGTCGCCATGACTGCAGGCGGCCGCCCGCTTGGCGCCGTTCGCGAAGTAGGCCCTGATCACCGAACTCAGCTGGGCCTCGGCCGCCCCGGCCTCGGGGCCGAGCGCGCCCTCGAGCAGCCGGGTGTCGTCCTGGACAGCCAGCCCGGCACCA
>DATDII010000086.1:0-3651 GCA_036521135.1 Candidatus Dormiibacterota bacterium
CGCAGCCATCGAAAGGGCAATCGCGGCGCTGAGGTCGGTCCCCGGTTCCCGGCTCCACCTCCAGCACGTCAGCACCGCCGGGGGCGTCGACCTGCTGCGCCAGGCCAAGGCGGAGTCCCTGGCGATAACCGCAGAGGTCACCCCGCACCACCTGATCCTGACCGGCAGCGCAGAGCCCACGGGACGGGCCGGCTGGGGGCGGTGCAACCCTCCCCTTCGCACCGAGGCGGACCGGACCGCGCTCTGGGGAGCCCTCCTCGACGGGACGATCGACGCCATCGCCAGCGACCACGCCCCCCACGAGGCCGGCCCCCCCTCGGAGCGCCTGCCCGGGTTCAGTGGGATCCAGCTGGTCCTCTCCGCGGTGCTGGGCCAGGGCGGCGCGCTGGCCCACCTGGGCCGGGTGGTGGAGACCCTGACCACCGGCCCCCGGAGGGTGCTGGGGCGGTCCGCGACGAGCGCCCCTGGCGACGGCATCCGCTCCGACGAGCCCGCCTCGCTCGCCTGGTTCGACCCCAACCAGAGCTGGACTCCGAGTCCGAAGTCCTGGCTCTCGCTCGGCACCAACACCCCCTTCTGGGGTGAGCCGCTCAAGGGCACCGTCCTGGCCACGTTCGCCGGCGGCCGGCTGGTCCACCGCAACCGGGAGCTGGTCCCGGAACTGGACGGCGCCTGAGATGACCCGGCCGACCCGCCAAGAGGGAGAGCCCGGCCTGCTGGTGCTCGAGTCAGGCGCCGCGTTCAGCGGCACCTGGATCGGAGCCGATGCCTCACCGGTGTTCGGGGAGGTGGTCTTCAACACCTGCATGACCGGGTACCAGGAGGTTTGCACCGACCCCTCCTACGCCGGCCAGTTCCTGGTCTTCACCCAGCCCCTGATCGGGAACGTGGGCACCGAGGAGGTGGACTCGGAGTCGAGCCGGGCCTGGTGCCGGGGGGTCCTGGTCGCCGAGTGCAGCCCAACCGCGCCCCACTGGCAGGCCGCCCTGACCTTCGCCGACTGGCTCCGCCAGCAGGGCGTGCCCGGGCTGGAGCGGGTCGACACCAGGGCTCTGACCCGCCACCTCCGCCAGCACGGGGCCCTGCGCGGCATCCTGGCCCGGGCCGGATCGGGGACGGTCGAGGAGCTGGCCGAGCGCGCCCGGCGCTCTCCCTCGGTCTCAGATCAGGACCTGGTCGCGGCGGTCTCGACCCCGACCGTCGAGCGCTGGGACGAGGGACTCCACCCCGCCCTCCGCCGGGGCGCCGGGATCGGGGCCGGGCCCCAGGCCGGCGAGGGCCTGCGGATCGCGGTCCTCGACCTCGGGGTCAAGCGCAACACCCTGCGCTCGCCGCGGAGCCGGGGCGCCGAGGTCCTGGTCCTGCCCCACTCGGCCTCGCTGAGCCAGATCGAGGCGCTCCACCCCGATGGGGTCGTGCTCAGCAACGGACCGGGGGACCCGGCCACGCTCGGGCCCCAGGTGGCCCTGACCGCGGCCCTGCTCGAGCGCTACCCGGTGCTGGCCATCTGCCTTGGGCACCAGCTGGTAGGCCGGGCGATCGGGGGCAGCACCAGCCGGCTCCCCTTCGGCCACCACGGGGGCAACCACCCGGTCCTGGACGTGGTCTCGGGCGAGGTCTTTGTGACCCCACAGAACCACGAGTTCCAGGTCGACGCCGACAGCATCAGCGCGGAGTCGGGCTGGCTGATCTCGGAGCGGAACCTCAACGACGACTCGGTGGAGGGCCTTCGCCACCAGACCCTGCCGGTGATCTCGGTCCAGTACCACCCGGAGGGCAGCCCCGGACCCCAGGACCGGCAGCATCTCTTCGACCAGTTCCTAGCGCTCTGCCGGAGCCCGCGCCGGGCGGCCCTCTCGACTGCCGCCCGCCCCCTCCCCGTCGAGGCCCCGGCTCGGGTGCTGGTGCTGGGCAGCGGTCCGATCGTGATCGGCCAGGCAGCCGAGTTCGACTACGCCGGGACCCAGGCCTGCCGCTCGCTCCGCGAGGAGGGCATCGAGGTGGTCCTGGTCAACAGCAACCCGGCCACGATCATGACCGACGAGGAGGTGGCCGACCGGGTCTACCTGGAGCCGCTCACGGTCGAGGTGGTCGCCAAGGTCATCGAGCGCGAGCGGCCGGAGGGGCTGCTGGCCGGGCTCGGGGGCCAGACCGCACTCAACCTGGCGGTGGCGCTTGACGAGGCGGGGGTCCTCGAGCGCTTCGGGGTCAGGGTCCTGGGGACGCCGCTCGAGGCGGTCCGGGACGCCGAGGACCGGGAGCGCTTCAAGCGCCGGATGGTGGCCATCGGCGAGCCCGTGCCTCCCTCGAGGACGGCCAACACGGTGGCCGAGGCGGCCGCCTTCGCCCAGGAGGTCGGGCTGCCGCTGGTGGTCCGTCCCGCCTTCACCCTGGGGGGCACCGGCGGCGGCCTGGCCCACACCGAGGCCGAGCTGGAGCGGGTGGTCGAGCGGGGGTTGCAGGCGAGCCCGATCACCCAGGTCCTGGTGGAGCGGGCCCTGGTCGGCTGGCGCGAGCTCGAGTACGAGGTGATGCGCGACGGCGAGGACACCTGCATCTGCGTCTGCAACATGGAGAACCTCGACCCGATGGGGGTCCACACCGGCGACTCGGTGGTGGTGGCGCCGAGCCAGACCCTGACCGACAAGGAGCACCAGCAGCTGCGCTCGGCCGCCCTCCGGATCATCCGGGCCCTCAAGATCGAGGGCGGCTGCAACGTCCAGTTCGCCCTGGCGCCTGACTCCTTCAACTACTTCGTGATCGAGGTCAACCCCCGGGTGAGCCGCTCCTCGGCGCTGGCCTCCAAGGCGACCGGGTACCCGATCGCCCGGGTGGCGGCCAAGATCGCGGTCGGGCGCCGGCTCAAGGAGATCCGCAACCAGGTCACCGGGCGGACCTGCGCCGCCTTCGAGCCCAGCCTCGACTACTGCGTCATCAAGTCGCCCCGCTGGCCCTTCGACAAGTTCCCCCACGGGGACCGGCGGCTCGGAACCCAGATGAAGTCGACCGGGGAGGCGATGGCGATCGGCAGGACCTTCGAGTCCGCGATCAGCAAGGTGCTGCGGTCCCTGGAGCAGGTCGCCCCCGAGCCGGCCGCCCTGCGCCGCGCCACCGACCGCCTCGAGGAGGCGACCGACCTCCGCCTCCAGGCGGTCCTGGAGGCGCTGGGCCAGGGTGCCGACCCGGCCGACGTCGCCCACCGGACCGGCTACCCCCAGTGGTTCTGCGACCGCCTCGCCGACCTCGCCGACCTGGCGGTCGAGCTGGGCCGGGTTGGCCCCGCCCCGATCCCGGTCCAATTGCTCCGGCTGGCCAAGCGCTCAGGTCTCGCCGACCGGAGGATCGCCGAGCTCACCGGGCGCTCCCTTTCCGAGGTGGAGCAGGAGCGTGCCCGGGCCGGGGTCCAGCCCACGTTCAAGTCGGTGGACACCTGTGCCGCCGAGTTCGACGCCAGCACGCCCTACTACTACTCCAGCTTCGAGGTCGAGGACGAGCAGCAGGGCGGGGCCGGGTCGGCGGTCGTGCTCGGCTCGGGACCGATCCGGATCGGCCAGGGGATCGAGTTCGATTACTGCTCGGTCCAGGCGGCTGCCGCCCTTCGGCGCCGGGGGGTCGAGGCGGTCATGATCAACAGCAACCCGGAGACGGTCT
>DATDII010000087.1:0-5506 GCA_036521135.1 Candidatus Dormiibacterota bacterium
CGAGTGTGACCTCGACTACGTCACCGAGGGAGCCCGGCGGGTGGATCCCCAGCTGGTGCTCAACAACTCGTTCGGGTTCGGCGGCCACAACGCCTGCCTCGCCTTCGCCAGCTACGCCGACTGACCCGGGCCGGTCCAAGATCCACCGGGCCGGGCGCGTCTGGCGGCCCCTTGGGCTCGGCACCGCCCTGACCCTCCTGGTTGCCGGCTGCTCCAGCGGGCCTGGCCACATCCGCCCCACGCCCACGACCGAGCCCTCGGCCACCGCCACCGTCCCCGCCTGCTCCAATCAGTCGGTGCTCGCCAGCTGGCCGGTCGACCGGCTGGCGGAGCAGGTGGTCGCCGTCCCGGTCCAGGAGACCGATGTCGCCGCCGTCGAGCCGGAGGTGGCCGCGGGGGTAGGAGGCGTGCTCCTGTTCGGTAGCGCCGCCCCCGAGGACCTGGGTGCCCAGCTGCAGACCCTGTCCGCCGGCGCTCCCGGCGGGATCAGCCCCTTCGTGATGACCGATGAGGAGGGCGGAGGGGTCCAGCGGATGGCCAATCTGGTGGGCTCGCTCCCCTGGGCCCGGGAGATGGGAAGCACCATGACCCCGGCCGAGATCGCCGCGGCGGCGGAGTCGGTCGGTCGGGCGATGCGGTCGCAGGGTGTGACCATGGACCTGGCCCCGGTCCTCGATGTCGACGGCGGGCCCGGGCCCAGCGCCACCGACCCGGACGGGGCCCGGTCCTTCAGCGCCGTCCCGGCCCAGGTGATCAGCGACGGGATGGCCTTCGCCGACGGGTTGATCGAAGGCGGCGTCATCCCGGTGGTGAAGCACTTCCCTGGGCTGGGCGGGGCCAGCGCCAACACCGACGACGCTCCGGCCACGACCCTGCCCTACGCCACCCTGAAGACGGGGGGGTTGCTGCCGTTTGAGACCGCGATCGACCAGGGGGTGCCGGCGGTCATGGTCGGCAATGCGTCGATCCCCGGCTTGACAACTCTCCCGGCCAGTCTCTCCCGGGCCGCGATCACGGGCTTGCTCGAGGGCAAGCTCCAGTTCCACGGCCTCGTCCTCACCGACTCCCTGAGCGCCAGCGCGATCACCGCGCTTGGCCTTGACGTCGCGCAGGCGACCGTCGATGCGATCGCCGCCGGGGCTGACATGGTCATGTTCAGTTCCGGCGACCCGGCCCAGGTGACGGCGGCGATCGACACGGCGATCACCGCGGCCGAGGCCGACGGGCAGCTCAAAAGCTCCCGCTTGGTCGACGCCGCCGGCGAGGTCCTGGCAGCCAAGGGCGTCTCGCTCTGTCCCGGGTGAGCATCCCAGCTGGCCCAGCCCCGCTCCGGCGTCTCGCCCGCCCGGCTGGGCCCCCTGATAATTCGAGTCCGTGGATCGCTACCGCTCCGCCAACCTCGCCAACTGGAACGAGCGTGCGCCAGCGCACGCGCAGTCGCCTGACTACGCGATCGACCGCTTCCTGGCCGACCCCGCCTATCTGAGCGACGTGGTCCGCTTCGACCTGCCCCGGCTGGGTGACGTCAAGGGCGCTCATGGGGTCCACCTGCAGTGCCATATCGGGACTGACACCGTGTCCCTGGCCCGCCTCGGAGCGGACATGACCGGGCTCGACTTCTCCCCGGCGGCGCTCCTAGAAGGCCGCCGGCTGACGGCAGCCACCGGCGCCTCGGTGGCCTTTGTCGAGGCGGATGTCTACGACGCCGTCGCCGCCCTCGGCGGGGCACAGTTCGATCTCGTCTACACCGGCGTGGGAGCGCTCTGCTGGTTGCCGGACATCCGCCGCTGGGCGGGAGTGGTGGCTGACCTGCTCGTGCCCGGGGGGCGTCTCTTCCTCCGCGAGGGGCATCCCATGCTCTGGTCGCTCGACTACCGTCGCTCTGACCGGCTCCTGGTGCTGGAGCTTCCTTATTTCCAGCGACCGGAGCCCTTTGAGGACAGTGACCCGGGAACCTACGTCAGAACCGACGTCGCCTTCCAGCACAACACCTGCTACCAGTGGAGCCATGGGATCGGCGAGATCGTGAGCGCGCTGCTCGAGGAGGGGCTTCAGATCACTGGCCTGGTCGAGCACGACAGCGTGCCCTGGGATGCGCTTCCGGGCGAGATGGAATTGATCGGTGGCGGCGAGTACCGCCTGATTGACCGCCCCTGGCGGCTGGCGCACAGCTTCACCCTCCAGGCGGCCAAGTGAGCCTGGTCCAGGCGGGAGGACGCGGCTCGCCCCGGTCGGACGGGCGCTGCACTACGCCCAGACCAATCGGCCTCGGCCAATCGACCTCACCCGCCCGGCGACGTGGTCTGACTACCGAGCGCCGCCCTGGAAGGAACCTACACCGGATCCGTTCTTCTGGTGTTACAGTTATCTAGTCAGCTAGATAACTGGAGCTGAGATGATCGAGTTTCACCTGGACGCGCGCTCGGGAGTCGCCCCGTACCTGCAGATCGTCCACCAGGTCCGGCAGTCCCTGCGGCTGGGCCTGCTGCGCCAGGGAGATCAGCTCCCCACTGTCAAGGAAGTGGTCGCCCAGTTGGCGATCAACCCCAACACCGTCCTCAAGGCATATCGAGAGCTCGAACGCGACGGTCTGGTCGGAGCCCGCCCAGGGATCGGGACGTTCGTGACCAAGACGCTGAGCGCTACCCCCCAGGCCGAGCTTGGGCCACTGCGCAGTCAGCTCCGGCGATGGCTGGCCGCGGCGCGCCTCGGCGGGCTCGACGACGAGGGCATCGAGGCCCTCTTCCTCGATACCTTTCGCGCCTCCACAAAGGAGGAGGTAGCGTGACCGCTGCCCTGGAGACCAGGAGGTTGGGGAAGCGCTACGGCCGTCGCTGGGCGCTCTCCGACTGTACCCTGGCGATCCCCACCGGACGGGTAGTCGGGCTGGTCGGACCAAACGGCGCCGGCAAGACGACCTTGCTGTCCCTGGCGGTCGGCCTGCTGGCCCCCAGCTCTGGCTCAATCACCGTCCTAGGCGCCTCGCCGGCCTCCACCGCCGAGCACCTGGGCCGGATAAGCTTCGTCGCCCAAGACACGCCCCTCTACTCGGGACTGACCGTCGCCGACCACCTGCGGCTCGGGGCCCATATGAATCCCCGCTGGGACAACGACCTCGCCCTAGCCCGCCTCGAACATCTCGATCTCGACCCCGGCCAGCGGGCCGGCTCGCTCTCTGGTGGACAGACGGCGCAACTGGCCCTGACCTTGGCCAGCGCCAAGCGCCCTGAGCTGATGATCCTCGACGAGCCGGTGGCGAGGCTGGACCCCCTCGCTCGGCGCGAGTTCCTTCAGGGCCTGATGGAGACGGTCGCTGAGAGCGACGTCAGCGTGGTGCTCTCATCCCACCTCGTCGCCGACCTCGAACGCGTCTGCGACTTCCTGGTCGTGCTGGTGTCCTCACGCGTTCAACTCGAAGGGGACATCGAGAATCTGCTCTCCACACATCGCCGCCTGATCGGACCCCGTCGCGATCCGAGCACCCTTCCCAGGACCCAGCAGGTGGTGGAGGAGAGCCATACCGACCGCCAGAGCACGCTGCTGGTACGCACCGAGGAGCCCATCCTCGACCCGACCTGGACGGTTGAGGAGGTCGGCTTGGAGGACCTCGTCCTGGCCTACATGCGCCGAGCTCCGGCGGCGAAGCAGGGCGGCTTGGCCGTCCTCGGCGTCGATCGATGATCTGGTTGACCTGGCGCCAGTACCGTACCGAGCTCCTGGTTGCGCTGGGTGCTCTGGCGGCGCTCGCGATCATCCTGGTGATCACGGGCGCCAACCTCAGTCATCTCTACGACACGACTGTGACCACCTGCCGAGCGCACAACGACTGCTCGACCGCGAAGAGCTCGTTCCTCCAGGACGACGCTGGCCTGCAGACGGCGGTCGGGGTGCTGGTGATCGTCGTTCCGGCGCTTCTCGGAGCGTTCTGGGGTGCGCCGCTGGTCGCCCGCGAGCTCGAGACCGGGACCTACCGATTGGCATGGACCCAGAGCGTCACCCGCACCGGCTGGCTGCGGCTCAAGGTCGGGTTCATCGGCATGGCCAGCATGGCCACCGCCGGATTGCTCAGTCTGATGGTGACATGGTGGTCGGCACCGTTCGACCGGATCACCATGAACCCCTTCGGGTGGTTTGACGAGCGCGACATCGTCCCGGTTGCCTACGCGGCCTTTGCCTTCATGCTGGGGGTCACCCTGGGAGCAATCATCCGACGCACGCTGCCAGCCATGGCTGCCACCGGGGTCGCCTTCGCGGGCATCCGCTTGGCGGTATTCCTATGGGTGAGACCCGTCCTCGCCACGCCCCTCCACCGCACGGTTCCCGATGCCCTCTTCGCGGGCGGATCCGGCAGCGGGTCACTGACTCCGGGCGACTGGGTCACCTCGAACCAGACGATCAATGCCGCCGGCCGGGTGATCGGTGAAAATGGGATCGTCGGCAGTGGGCTCAGGGTGGCCTTCGGGAAGACCCACGGTGTCACCATCGCCGGGGTGGGCTCGTGTCCCGATATCAGGATCCCGCTCCTTTCCGGTCACGCGAGAGGCCCGGGCCCGGCTGGGCCCCACCTCGCCCAGGAGTGCCTCGACCGGCATGGAGTCCGCGACCTCCTTACTTACCAACCAGCTGGGCGATTTTGGTTGTTCCAGTGGTACGAGCTCGCGATATTTGTTGCCCTAGCCCTGCTGTTGGCGGTGATCTGTTTCTGGTGGGTCCGCCGCCGGCTGGCCTGAAGATCCCCGATCAACGGCTGCCCCGCCCAGGGCGAGATGCCACCTCAGCGCCAGCGCTATGCCGACCATCCCCCTCGCGGTGCATCCGACAAGGCCAGGGTGGGTCGCTGGGAGACCGCCCACGCGAGGGCGCGTTGCCGGCAACTGGGCCTGCTGGGAAGGGTACGGCCTGCGCACGGCGGCCGGGCTGCCTGCCATGGCTTCAGGGGGCTGTCTCAGCGGGTTCGGTAGGGCCTCCAAGGCCTCCAATTCGTCCCATGGAACAGCAGGCTGTAGGCGGCGACCGCCTGCGTTGCCGACGGCCCGACCTCGGCTCGATCCTCTCCGTAGCCGCCTCACTTAGTCGCGGCGACGGGGGCGTTGCCTAACCGGGAAACGAGCGCGCCCTAAGGTTGGGTGGGGAGTACAAGGAGCACTGAGCAAGCTCGTCGCGCCTCCATTTGGGTGCGGTCGGGGTGCCATTGCAGCACCAGAATCGAGTTCAAAAGTCCCAACCCGGCCGCTTTTGGCCAATGTTCAAACTCGACTTAAAACTGCCCCGCTGGGGTTGTTTGAAGGTTGCCAATCGGGCCGAGCTGGACTTCGGACGGAGTCCTTTTCAGGGTTGTGGGGCTGGGGCTTGTAAACCCTGGTGACGGCAATCTGTAAACCCGAACTCGTACGTTGTGGGCGACGTCTGGGGGACCAACCACCAGCGTGCTCTCTGCGACCTCGCCCCCTCGGTGAGATCCCGGCCCCCGACCTGACTGGCTAGTCTGATTCGGAGGCTCGCCTGT
>DATDII010000088.1:0-3521 GCA_036521135.1 Candidatus Dormiibacterota bacterium
CGACGCGATCTGGCGTGAGGCGAGCCCCCGCCGCAGCTGAACCAGGCCCTGGTCAGCCCGCCCTGCTCCTGATCTTCGGCGCCAGTCTGGGCCTGGGCTCGCCCCAGGTCAGGGCCGGCTCGCCCGCTGGAGGGTCCAGCCGGCCCCAACCCGCTCAAAGCCGAGGCGCTCATACAGGTGCTGGGGCCAGTCGTCGGCGGCGGCAACCAGAAAGATCAGCCGGCTGCCGCCGGCGCGGGCCAGCTTGACCGCATCCAGCACCACCGCGGTGGCGTAACCGCGGCCGCGCATCTCGGAATCGGTCACCACATCCTCGACCTGGGCGATGGTGCCGAGCCGGTAGAGGCAGCAGCGGGCCACGAATCCGCCAAGGCCCCGGACGGCGTGGTAGGTGACCTGGCAGGCCCGCTCGGTCGCAGTCCGGCGCTGCACCAACTGGTGGATGGTGCTCTCCGCCGCCCCGGGCAGGTCGCGGCGCCAGTCCCTCGCCATCATCGACTCGAGATCCGCGAGCGACACCCGCTCGACCGCGGCATCGGAGGTCCGCTCGGCCTCCCGGCGCCAGACCATGAGCAGGGTGGGCAGGACCTCGTAGCCGGCTCTGCGGAACTCATCAAGCCAGGCGGCCCCCAGGCCGTCCAGCTCGACGTCGATCGAGCGGTGGCTCAGCCCGGCCCCGCCCAGCACTCGGTCCGCCTCCGCCATCAGCAGCGAGGGCTCGAGGGCGGCGCCGACGACCAGGCCATTGTGTTCGTAGGAGGCGGGGAACTCGCCGTTGAGCACGGCGAACCCGCCCTCCACCGAGACGACCTCGGTCGCCGAGCCCCGCCTCACCCGGTGGTCGAAGTCGCGGATCAGCTCCAGCTCGGATGGCGGGACGCCCTCGGCCCTGGTGGAATCGACCATCCCGGAATCATCGCAACCCGACCGCGCCAGCTAGGTGCGGCCCCCCTTCAGCGTGGGCGTGATAGCCTGCCGCCAGGGAGCAACGGGTGGAGGGCTGGCCGATGCGGGCCGTGGTCTACGAGCGTTACGGCGGGCCCGACGTGCTCCACCTCATCGAACGGGATCCGCCCTCGCCCGGCCCGGGCGAGGTGGTGGTCCGGATCGCCTTCTCCGGGGTGAACCCGACCGACTGGAAGACCCGCCAGGGACCGGCCCCGGGCCAGACCCAGACGGATCCGCCGTTTGGCCAGATGGTCCCCAACCAGGACGGCTCGGGCACCATCGTTGCCGTCGGGGAAGGCGCCGACCCGGACCGGGTCGGGCAGCGGGTCTGGCTCTGGGAGGCGGCCTGGCAGCGGGCCGACGGGACGGCCCAGGAGCTGGTGGCGCTCCCCAGCTCGCAGGCGGTGGCGCTTCCGCCGGGAGCGTCCCTTGAGCTGGGCGCCAGCCTGGCCATCCCCGCCATCACCGCCCACCGCTGCCTCACGGTCAGCGAGGGCGGCCCGCAGCACCTCGGGCCCGGGGCCCTGGCCGGGCGCCGGGTCCTGGTGGCGGGCGGCGCGGGCGCCGTCGGCCACGCCGCGATCGAGCTCGCCGTCTGGTCTGGGGCCGAGGTGGTCGCCACGGTGAGCTCCGCCGAGAAGGCGGAGTTGGCCCAGGCCGCGGGCGCGCAGCATGTCGTCAACTACCGCGACGAGGACGCCGCCGCCCAGGTCCGGCAGATCTTCCCGCGCGGGGTGGACCTGATCGCCGAGGTGGCGCCTGGGGCCAATGCGAGCCTGGACCAGGCGGTGCTGGCCGCCGACGGCACGGTGGCCGCGTACGCCAGCGACGCCGAGACCGTGTCCCTAGCGATCCGGCCGGCCATGGTCCTCAACGCCCGCTTCCAGTTCATCCTGCTCTACACCGAACCCACCGAGGCCAAGCGGAGGGCACTGGACGACGTCCAGGCTGCCGTGGCGGCGGGCGCGCTGCGGGTCGGCACCGAGGCTGGGCTGCCCCTCCACCGCTTCAGCCTGGAGCGGACCGCCGACGCTCACCGGGCGGTCGAGGACCGGGCCGTGGGCAAGGTCCTGATCGAGGTCTGAGCCGAGGGCGGTCAGCCGACCCGGTATCGCTCCGCATCGGTGCGCTTGAGCTCGAGGCCCAACCCGGGCCGGGGGCTCGGCCGGAGGGCGCCGTCCTTTGGCTCGAGGACGCCCTCGAAGAGGATGTGGTCGGCCCGGACGTGGTCATGGAAATACTCGATGTGGCGCAGGTTGGGCGGCACCGTGGCCACGGCGGCATGCAGGCTCGGCCCACAGTGGGCGGAGAAGTCGATCTTCGAGGCCGCCGCCAGGGCCGCCACCCGGAGCCACTCGGTGACTCCAGCGCAGCGGCCGACATCCGCCTGGAGGACGTCGACCGCCCCCGCCTCGAGCATCGCGGCGAAGTACTCGAGGTGGTAGCCGTACTCGCCGGCGGCAACCTCAAGAGGAAGAGCCTCTCGAAGCTGGTGCAGCCCCAGCAGGTCGTCGGAGGTGACCGGCTCCTCGAACCAGGCGACGTCGAACTCCTCGCGGAAGCGACGGCCCAGCTGCTCCGCCTGGACCCTGGAGTAGGCCCCGTTGGCATCGACGAAGAGCTCGACCTCGTCCCCGATCGCTTGCCGGACCTGACCGATCCGATCCAGATCCTGGCGCCAGGATCGGCCCCGGTCCATCCCGATCTTCATCTTGACCCGGGGGATGCCCTGGGCCACCCAGCCGGTGAGCTGATCCAGCAGCTGGGTCACGGTGTAGGTGGTGAACCCGCCGCTGCCGTAGACCGGGACCGCCTCCCGGACCGGGCCCAGCAGTTGGTGCAGGGGCAGGCCCAGCCGGCGCGCCTTGGTGTCCCAGAGGGCGATGTCCACGGCCGCGATCGCCATCGAGCAGAGACCGGGCCGGCCCAGGTTGCGGATGCTCTGGACCATCTCCTGCCAGGCCCGCCCGGTCTCGCTGACGTCAAGCCCGATCACCTTGGGGGCCAGGGTTTCGGAGATCAGCCCGACCATGGCCGGATCGCCGAAGGCATAGCCCAGGCCGATCGTTCCGTCCTCCAGGGTCGGCTCGACGACCACGACCGTGGTCTTGTCCCAGGCGAGCGTCCCGTCGGCCTCGGGGAGCTCGGTCGGGATGGTGTAGGCCGACGTCCGCAGGGTCGTCACCTTGAGCCCTTCACTCACGAGGGCTGATCCCCCACTCGGTGGTCACCGTCTCGCCCGGATCGATCAGCCGGAGCCCGAGCCCGTTCTGAAACGCGTTGGGCGCGGCGGTCATGGGCTCGACCCCGAGGCTGCGCCGCCGCTCGTCGGGTGCCAGGCTGTCCCCGGTGAAGAGCATCAGATAGGGATGGTCCCGGTTGAGCCAAAGGCTGACCCGGCGGTCGTGCTCGGGGGTCTCGAGATCGACCCAGGCGAGGCCGTCCGGGCCTCGCTCGAGCTCGGTGAAGCAGGTGTCGAGCCGGGCATCCCCGATCGGCCTCTGGGTGGTGAAGTCGTGATCGGTGCCGGCGACCGGCAGGAGGCGCCCGGTCGGGATGGCGCGCTCGTCCTC
>DATDII010000089.1:0-19633 GCA_036521135.1 Candidatus Dormiibacterota bacterium
CCTCTTCACCTTCGTCTTCGGCAGTGCCATCCGCCTGCCTGGGGGCGGCAACTACCACGAGTACGTGGTCGCCGGCATCTTCGGGATCACCATGGCGGGGGCGGCCCCGGGGGTGGCGGTGGGCCTGGCGACCGACATCAAGTCAGGGATCATCGACCGCTTCCGTTCCCTGCCGATGTCACGAGGCGCGGTGCTAGCCGGCCGCCTGACCGCCGACTTGCTGACCGCGCTCCTGGGCCTGGCGGTGGTGGTCGCGGTCGGGGTCGCCGTCGGGTGGCGGGTCCACACCAACCCCGCCGAGGTCCTCCTCGGCTTCGTCCTGGCGCTCCTCTTCAACTACGCCATGAGCTGGGCCGGAGCGGCGGCTGGGCTCTGGCTGCACAACCCGGAGTCGGCCCAGGCGATGGCCTTCGTCGTCTTCTTCCCGATGATCTTCGTCTCCAACGCCTTCGTGGCCCTCCAGAACATGCCGGTCTGGCTCCGGGTCGTCGCCGAGTGGAACCCGGTCAGCACGGTCACCGCCAGCTGCCGCGAGCTCTTCGGCAACCCCAACCCTTCGGGCTCGGTCCAGGTCTGGCCGCTCCAGCACCCGGAGCTGGCGACCGTGGTCTGGGCGGTCGCCTTGCTGCTTGTCTTCGTGCCGATCTCGATCCGCCTCTACCGCCGCGAGGACCTCACCTGACCCAGGGCTGAGAAGCCAGGTCGACCTGCCCGCCGAGCATGCTCAGGACCCGGGTTCGGTGCCCGGGGTGAGCGTCGAGAGCGCCACCAGCTGCTGGCCATCGGGATCGAAGTTGTCCTGGTCGAGCCAGCGTTCCAGCCGGGCGCGCCGGGCGGGCCACTCGTGGTCGAGGATCGAGTACCAGGCCGTGTCGCGATTGCGGCCCTTGACGATCAGGTGCTGGCGGAAGACGCCCTCGAAGGTGAAGCCGAGGCGGAGCGCCGCCCGCCGCGAGGGGGCGTTGAGGGCGTCGCACTTCCACTCGTAGCGGCGGTATCCGAGCTCCTCGAAGACGTACCGGGCGAGCAGCCACATCGCCTCGGTCGCTCCCCGGGTCCGCTGGAGCGCGGGCGTGTAGAGGATGTAGCCGACCTCGAGGCAGCGGTGGCGCGGTTCGACGCGCATCAGCGAGGCCCAGCCCAGCGCCCGCTGGCTCGCCCGGTCGAGGATGGCGTAGAAGTGGACATCCGCCCGTGAGGTGAGGTCACCAAGGAAGGCATCGAAGGCAGCCTCATCCGGAAAGGGCCCGTCGGGCAGGTAGCGCCAGAGGGCGTGCCGGCTTTGGTCCCTGAGCTCCTCCCAGAGGGCGGGCCCATGCGCCGCCCGGTCGAGTGGGACAAGGTCGACTTCGCGCCCGTGCAGGGTCACCAGCTCGGGCGGGCGCCCCGGGGCGGGGTCGACCTCGGCGCCCACGAGGAGCCCGGTGTCGGGATCGGGATAGCCGGAGGGCAGGCTGGTCGGCAGGTTGAGCACCTCCTTCGGACCGTGCCGAAGGCGGAACCGACTCCGCCAGGCGGATCCATGCTCCGCCCGGCGGGTCGTATCGCCTCAGCCCGGGTTGCCTCCCCTCCCGGAGCGTTAGCCGGGAATCTTAGCAGCGCAACTCCGTGCCCCGGAGGGCGGGCTCAGGGCTGGAGCCTCTCCATGCGCCAGCCCTGGGCATCGGCTCGGTAGCGGACGCGGTCGTGGAGGCGTCCTTCCTGCTGCTGCCAGAACTCGTAGCTGGTCGGCTGGAGGCGGTACCCGCCCCACCAGGCGGGGCGGGGTACCGGCCCCTCGCCCAACTTGGCCTCGAACTCCGCGACGCCGCGGTCCAACTCAGCCCGCCCGGCGATCGGACGGCTCTGGGCGGATACGGCGGCGCCGATCTGGCTCGCCCGGGGCCGGGTCGCGAAGTAGCGGTCGGAGTCGATCGGGGCCAGCCGTTCGACCCTGCCCTCGAGACGGACCTGACGGCCCAGCACCGGCCAATAGAAGAGCAGGGCGGCGGCGGGGTTGGTCTCCAGCTCCTGTCCCTTGCGGCTCTCGTGATTGCTGTAGAAGACGAAGCCCCCGCTGTCCCATCCCTTGACCAAGACCATCCGCAGCGAGGGCTCGGCCTGGCGATTGGCGGTGGCCAGGGCGGCCGCCTCGGCCAGCGGCATCGCCGCGCTCGCCGCCTCGAACCATTGCTCGAACTGGCGAAGCGGCTCCGGGTCGAGACGCTCCTCGAGGAGTCCTGGGAACCGCTCGCTCATCCTCCCCATTCTCATCCGATCAGCGCCGCTCTGGCCGGCCCGGCCTTGCCCCGCTCGACAAGGCGACCTTGGCGATCGGTAGAGTTGGCTGATGCAGCAGGAAGGGGCCACCGATCACGGGATCCGGCAGGCGCTGCCGGTCACCCGGCCTGGGCCAGCCCTGACCGTGAAGGCAGGCGCACCGTCCGCCCCTCTCGCTCCTGGGGGACGAATGCGCCAGCGCGCCCCCGGGGACGTGCGGACCAACTTCTAGCGCCTCGGCGCAGGTCTCCCCGGGATCGACTCCAGAGCCGACGACGCGGCCGGCTCTGGCCCGGACGAGTCTTCCCCTCCGCCATATTTCTAAGGAGCCTGCTGTGCCGGAACTTTTTGAACTTCGCTGTGAACAGTGCGGCCGTCGCTTCGGCAATGGTCCCCACGTGCTCTGCCAGGACTGCTTCGCACCGCTCGAGGTCGCCTTTGATCTCCAAGCCGTCCGGGCGGCCGTCAGCCGCGCGACCATCGAGGCACGCGCGACCGACATCTGGCGCTACCGGGAGCTGCTCCCGGTGGCGGATGGCTTCCAGGGCACCCTCCCGGTCGGGTACACCCCGCTGCTGAGGGCGCCCGGCCTGGGCCGGCGCCTGGGCAGTGACGACCTCTGGATCAAGGACGACGCCGCCTGCTTTCCCACCCTCTCGTTCAAAGACCGGGTCGTCGCCGTGGCCCTGGCCCAGGCTCGCGCCTTTGGCTTCGAGGTGGTCGGCTGTGCCTCGACCGGCAACCTCGCCAACGCCGTGGCGGCTCAGGCGGCCCGGCTCGGACTGAGGGCCTGGGTGCTGATTCCCGCCGACCTGGAGCCGGCCAAGGTGCTGGGCACGGCCGTGTACGGGGCGCAGGTGGTCCGAGTCGCCGGCAACTACGACCAGGTCAACCGGCTCTGTGCCGAGATCGCCGAGCTCCACCCCTGGGGTCTGGTCAACGTCAACCTTCGGCCCTACTACGCGGAGGGCTCGAAGACGGTCGGCTTCGAGATCGCCGAGCAGCTGGGTTGGCGCCTGCCTGACAACGTCGTCGTCCCCATGGCCGGCGGCGCTCAGATCTCCAAGATCGCCAAGGCCTTCGCCGAGCTGGTGGCGACCGGGCTGGTCGAGGCCCACCCGGTCCGGCTCTTCGGCGCCCAGGCGCTTGGCTGCTCACCGATCGCGAGCGCGATCGCCGAGGAGGGATCGGAGATCATCCCCCAGATTCCCGACACCATCTGCCGCTCCCTGGCCATCGGCAACCCCGCCGACGGATACCGCGCGCTCGGCGTGATCCGCGCCAGCGGAGGCTGGACCGGATCGGCGACTGATCCCGAGATCGTGGCTGGGATGCGCCTCCTGGCGGCAGAGGAGGGCATCTTCGGCGAGACGGCAGCCGGGGTCACTGTGGCCGTCGCCGGCCAGCTCCTGCGTGATGGCCGGATCAAGGCGGCGGAGACGACCGTGGTCTGCGTCACCGGGAACGGCCTGAAAACGACTGACGCCCTGGTCGGGGCGCTGCCCGAGATCGCGCTCCTCAGCCCGAGAATCGAGGCCTTCGAGGAACATCTGGGAGCGGTTCTGGTGAACGCGTGAAGCAACCTGGGCGACCACTATGAGCCGGGCGGAGGTCGTGGTTCCCGCCAGCTCGGCCAACCTCGGCTGTGCCTTCGACTGCGCCGCCCTGGCCCTCGACCTCCAACTCGAGGCGGAGGCAACGGTGCTTTCCCAAGGAGCACTCGAGGTCCACTCGTACGGCGAGGGCGCGGGGACGCTTCCGGCGGACGCGTCCAACCTGGTCGTCCAGGGCCTCCAACTGATCTACCAGTGGGCTGGCCAGTCGGCGCCTGGGCTGCGGCTCCGCCTCGACAGCTCGATTCCGGTCGGGGTCGGCCTTGGCTCGAGCGCCGCCGCCATCGTGGCCGGCCTCAGGTTGGGCGCCGAGATGCTGGGCCGGCGGCCGGGGACAGCCACCCTGCTCGGGATGGCAGCCGACCTCGACGGCCACCCCGACAACGTGGCCGCCGCCTGGCTGGGCGGGCTCGCCGTCTCGGCCACGACCAGACGAGGGGTGCTCAGCCGGCGGGTGACCGTGCCGGAGGGACTGCGCTTCGTCCTGGCGGTCCCCGACCGGACCCAGCCCACAGCCGCGGCCCGGGCCGTCCTGCCCGACACCTACAGCCGCGCCGACGCGGTCCACAACCTCCAGCGTGCCTGCCTGCTGACGGCAGCGGCCTTCGCCGGCGATTTCGACTTCGAGGCCGACTTCTTCGACGACCGCTGGCACCAGGCTCGTCGGGCCGACCTGCTGCCCGGGATCCGCGAGTGCCTGGAGTTGGAGCGGCCCGACCTCCTCGGCGTCTGCCTGAGCGGGGCTGGATCCTCGGTTCTGGCGATCGCGCGGCGAGAAGCTGCCGACGAGGTCGCCTCGGAGCTGGGCCGGCGCTTCCTCGACCAGGGGGTCCAGGCCCGGACCCTGATTCTGAGCGCCGACAACCGGGGCGCTCGAACCCGGGGCCGGAGGCCGGCCGGACCCTGATCGGGATCTCGGCCCCTAAAGTCCAAGCCGTGACCCGCGCCTTTCTCCGCTGCTCCGAGCCAAGCTGCGGTCTCGTCGCGACCGATGCCGGCCCCGCCTACTCCTGCGCCACCTGCCAGGGCCTCCTGGAGGTGGCCTATGAGTTCGGGGCCCCCGAGCCGGGTCGGTGGCGGGAGCTGTGGCGGGACCGCCGCCAGAGCGGCGACGAGGCCGATCGGAGCGGCGTCTGGCGCTTCCGCGAGCTTCTGCCCTTCCTCGCCCAGGGCGCGGTGCCGATCACCCTCGGCGAGGGGTCAACCCCGCTGGTGACCGGCTCGTGCTCGGCCGCCTGGGCCGGCCTCGAACGGCTCGAGCTGAAGCACCAGGGGGTCAACCCGACCGGTTCTTTCAAGGACCTCGGGATGACGGCCTGCATCAGCCAAGCGGTGGCCCAGGGCGCGAGCCTGGTGGCCTGCGCCTCGACCGGGAACACGTCGTCCTCGATGGCCGCCTACGCCGCTCGGGCCGGCCTGAGGGCCCTGCTGGTCGTGCCCCGGGGTGCTGTCTCCACCGCCAAGCTGGCACAGGCGGTCGACTTCGGCGCCTTGGTGGTGGAGGCCGAGGGCAACTTCGACCAGGCTCTGAGGATGCTCCGCCGGGTCGCGCCCGGTCTCGGCTGCTACCTGGTCAACTCGATAAACCCGTACCGGATCGAGGGGCAGAAGACGGTCGTGGTGGAGCTCCTGGAGCAGCGCGGCTGGGTGCCCCCCGACTGGATCGTGGTTCCGGGCGGCAACCTCGGCAACGTCTCCGCCGTCGGCAAGGGGCTGATGGAGCTGAGCTCGCTCGGCCTGATCGTCAAGGTGCCCCGCCTGCTGGTGGTCCAGGCCGAGGGTGCCAATCCCTTCTTCAAGCTCTGGACCTCAGCGGCGCAGACCCTCGAACCGGTCGCCCAGCCCGAGACTCGGGCGACCGCCATCCGGATCGGCAACCCCGCCAACTGGCCCAAGGCGCTCCGGGCGCTGCGCTGGTCGGAGGGGGAGTGCGAGTCCGTCTCCGACCAGGAGATCGAGGCGGCCAAGCAGGCGCTCAGCCTGGATGGGATTGGTTGCGAGCCGGCCTCGGCCACCACTCTGGCGGGACTGCGCAAGCTGCGTGTCTCGGGCCGGATCGAAGCCGGAGCTGACGTGGTCGCCGTGCTCACCGGCCACCAGCTCAAGGACGTCGACTACCTCCTCGAGACCCGCCGCCCGGCCTTGCCCGCCCTCCGCCTGAATCCCGACGATGAGGCCGCGACGGGCCTCATCGTCGCCCGGCTCGATCGGCAGTTGGGGCCGCTCGCCGCCAGTTGAGAACCGATTCCGGAACGAGCTTCTGACCCTGAGTTGTACACGAGACTGGAACCTTTGGATACCCGTGTTCTCCCAGGCACCCACGACCAAGATCATCGTCTGATCGAGGTAGCGCAGCGCCTTGTGAATTGGCTCGCGGACTCAAGACGTAAAGTGCAGGCGCGCCGCTGGACCGGACGATCAATTTCGTCATAGAAGACCTGGTCGAATGGCCGGTCGTGACCATCAACGACACGGCTAAGAAGTACCACGTATCGGTGGTTCACCGGGCGTGAGTATCGCCGTCTGTACGGACCTGTCGATGTGACAAATGCAGTTGACTCTCTGGCGTCTGGGAGCGGTGCCACCGCGCCAACGCTGCCGGCGGACCGTACGCAGACCGCTCCTTGGGACTAAGCTCGGCCGTCCTGGCCTTCCCCCCTTTCTTGCCCTCCAGCCGTCCCGGCCCCACGGCGGTAGAGGTCCTGCCCTGGTAGGGGTCGGAGGGCGGGTCCGTGGCCTCTCCAAGGGGCCGGCCAGGCGGTTGAGGTCGGCCCAGGTTCATGGGCTGCCTGGGCACGGCCCGAGGCTGGCGGCCCGGCCAAAGCGGCCGATCCAAACTGCCGCACTCTCCGGGCCTCCGACCTTCTTGACGCTCCCAAGGGCCGGGGTGTAGCGTGCCCAGGATGGTGACCTCTCGCGGCGAAGCCTGGCTGAGCTGCGGTCGCAGGTCCAGCTCGAGGGGCGCTCCCGCGCCCTTCCCCGTCGACCTAGAAGGGTTTCACACCAATGAGTGCATCCAATCTTCAGCGCACCCTCACGCTGCTCCAGTCCCTGGTGGAGAGCGTCGAGGTGCAGGAACATGAACAAGAGATCCAGCGCATGGCCATGGAGGCGGTGAAGGACGGTCTCAAGCAGTTCGTCGCCACCAAGGTGGCCAGCGAGCTCGGTCGCTGCAACTTCGGGGACGGCCTCGACGCCGCCACCGGGCAGGTCTGCGACGTGGTCGTGGGCGCCGCGCTCCAGGGGTTCGACCTCTGGGCGAGTTCGATCGTAGCCGCCGGAGCCTAGCCCGCCCCAACCCCGCCGCTCTCGATCTGATGGTCCACTCGGGGGCCTTCGCTTCGGCGTGCCTGCACCGAGGCGCCCGGGACCCGCGCACCGGTGATCAGGACACTCCCTTCATTGCTGTTGCGCGGAGAGCTGCGTTGATCGCGCGCTGCAGCCGGACGGTCACGCTGATGCTGCGCATCAGGGATCGGATCGGTAATAGGCATGAAGCCGGCCACGGTGCACACGCTCCTCGAGCAAGCGAAAGCCGGCTTTCTCGAGGACTCGGCGACTTGGGTAATTCTCTATAAAAACATAGGCGAATAGGTGACGACTCAGACCAGTCTGATGGTGGTCCCGATGCCACGTGGCAAGCGCCATAACCAGCTCGGTTGCCAGGCCGAGTCCCCACACCTGCGGTGTCAGGACGTAACCGACCTCGCGCTTGTCACCGTCGTCGGAGAGGTTGAAGCCGGCTCGGCCGACTGCGAGTCCGGCTCCGTCTTCCACTCGCCACTTGGTCCATCCAAGGTCATTTTGCTCGCGGATGTAACCTTCCAGGCGTGCACCGGCCTGGGCTCGATTCTCGACGCCGCAGTTCATGTGGCGCATGGCCAACGGGTCCGACTGCAGCCGGTAGAGGTCGGCAAGATCACCCGCACGCCAGGTGGTCACGCGCAACCGTTCGGTGACCAAAACGGTCGACCGAGGCGCATCAGCGTTGCTCATCGTCTCACTCGCTGGGCAGAGCGACTGCCAGGTGGAGGGGTCCTCCTGCTGGGCACTAGCGAGCAAGTCCGCGCGTGTGGCCCACCCCGCCACGGTACGCTCTCATTGGCAGCGGGCTACGGCAACCAGGGAGTAGTGCTGTGATCCTGACCCTGTTCGGCGCGGCAGCCGTCACCTTCATGGTCGTGATGTACGCGCTCGAGCATCGCCACCCGGGATTCGTCCTGGCATTCGCCATCGGCTGTCTCTGCTCCAGCAGCTACGGTTTCCTGGTCGGGGCGTGGCCTTTCGGCGTCGTCGAGATCGTCTGGGCTGGGATCGCGGTGCGGCGCTACCTGCAGGTTGGCGCCGAGCTGCCGACAAAGGAGGGGCGCGGGGCGGTCTAGCTGCTGGTGGGCTCGAGCAGGCTGGTCACGCCCTCCACCAGGGGATAGTCGAAGCGGATCAGGTCGAAGGGGCGCTCGAGGACCCAGGCGAGAAAGCTCTGGTGCAGCGGGTGGGCCACATAGGCGGCGTAGGCATCGGGGTCGGTGAACTCGGTGAAGAGGCAGAACTGGTAGCCGTCGGCGCGGCCCAGGATGTCGCGGCCGAACCGGAGCCGGAGCAGCCCCGGCAGCCCCGCCCACTGGCCGATCTGGCGCCGCATCTCGGATTCAACCTCATCGCCCGCCGGCTCCCGGAGCCGAAAGAGGACCAGGTGCTGGACCGGCGCGGGGTTGCCTTGCCCGTCGCCGGCGCTCAGGCCAGTCCCCCCAAGCGGTGGCTAGAAGAACTCAAAGTATTCCTTCTGCTCCCACTCGGTCACCTCGACCGGATCGGCCGCATCGCCGGCCTCCTCGAGGTACCGGTTGTACTCGAAGCGCTTGAGCATGACCAGGTAGTCGATGATTTCCCTTCCCAGCGCCTGGCGGAAGAACTGGTCCTGGTCGAGCGCCTCGACCGCCTCACCCAGGCTGGCGGGCAGGGCCGGAGCCGCCTCCGCGTAGGGGTCGGCCTGCACCATCGCCGGTGGGTTCAGCTGGCGCCGGATCCCGTCCAGGCCGGCTGCGATGTTGGCCGCCATGTACAAGTAGGGGTTGGCCGCGGGCTCGCCGAGCCGGTTCTCGAGGTGCGACCCCTGGTCGCCTGGTTGACCCTGGACCCGCAGCATGGAACCGCGGTTCTCGAGCGCCCAGTTCACCCGGTTGGGGGCGAAGGAGTAGGGCTTGAAGCGCTTGTAGCCGTTGACCGTGGGGGTGGAGAAGACGGTCATCGGGATGGCGTGCTCCAGGATCCCGGCGGCGAACTGCCGCCCGGTCGGTGAGAGGGCTTCTTCCCGCTCCTGGCTGGAGAAGGCGTTGCCGCCGCCGAGGGCGTCCTGGAGCGACTGGTGCAGGTGCCACCCGCTCGAGGAGACGTTGGGCACCCGGGGACGGCTCATGAAGGTGGCGTGGTAGCCGTGCTTCTGGCAGATCTGCTTGACCGCGGTCCGGAACAGGATCATCGAGTCGGCTGCGCCCAGACCGAGCTGGGGATCGAAGGTGATCTCGGTCTGCCCCGGACCCCACTCGTCCTCCATGGTCCGGAGCGGCAGGCCGATCGCCTCAAGGTGGTCCCGCAGGGGGTCGAGGATGGCGCTGATCTCGGCCAGGCGGGTCTCCGACAGGTACTGGTAGCCCTGGGCGACCGCGCTCACCGGTGGCGGCGGCGGCGGCCAGCCGGTCTCGTCGAGCCCGATCCGGCTCTGCTCCCGGCGGAAGATGTAGAACTCGACCTCGAGGCCGGCCGCGTACTCGAAGCCCAGCTCCCGGGCCAGCTCGAGCTGGTGGCGAAGGACCTGACGGGTGGAGAGGCCGACCGGCTTGCCGTTGCTGTAGTAGGCATCGGAGATGACCCAGGCGGTCTGGTTGGCCCAGGGCAGGACGTGGAAGGTCGAGGGGTCGGGCACCAGCACCAGGTCGGGGAAGCCGGTCAGCTCGGGAACGCCAAAGCCACCCCCCTCGACGAAGGCGGGGGGAAAGACCTTGTTGGCACTGTCGAGGCTGAGGATGGCCCCGGAGAAGTCGATGCCGTTGCGCAGAGCCAGCTGGAAGTCGTGGCTGGAGACGAACTTGCAGCGGACCGCCCCATGCTGGTCGACGACCCCTATCCGCACCGTTCGGATCTCGTGCTCCGCGACCAGGGACAGGGCTCGCTCGGCCGCTGCCCGCCGGGCGTCGTCGTAGAGCCCGTGCTCCTCGATGAACCCGACCTTGCCGACGGCCAGGTCCTGGACCGGCGTGCTCTTCATCCGCCTCTCCTCCTCACTGAAGTTCCACCCCTTCTCGCCCGCCACCGACCGCAACTGCCCCGTCCTCGAGGTGGGCCCGGGTCCCTTCCCCCAGGGACGTCACCTGGGTCGGAGCCAGCCGAACCCGGTCGGTCGCGGCCGGAAAACAGAGATCGAAGAGGGCTTGGTCGGCCGAGTGCAAGGCTGTGCTGGCGCACTCAGCGCCATCGAGCCGGAAACACCACACATCGTTCTGAGGGTTGCCGGCGTAGAAGAGCGCCTGGCCGCGCGCCGGAAGGTAGGCAAGATTGGCGTTCCCCCCCATCTGGCGGTGGACCTCGGCCAGCGCCGCTCCCCCCTCCATGCCCCCGCCCAGCAACTCCGCGAATAGGCGGAACCCGACCTCGCTGTCCGCCCGGCCGAAGAGCCTGCCCGGGAAGCGGTCCCGCAATTGATCCGCCAGGGCCAGCCGGCCGTTGTGGGCGAAGCTGAAGGAGCCGTCGTCGGACACGAACGGCTGGGTGTCCGCCATCGCCACCGTGCTCAGCTTGGACGGCCGGCGGAGGTGGAGCAGGAAGTGCGTGGAACTCACCTCAGCGAGCTCGGCCTGGCCCTTGTGGTCCCGGCTGAGTGGGCCGGGGTTGCGGTGGCGACGGATCCCGTCGCCTTCACGCCAGGCGAGCCCCCAACCGAATCCCCCGATCCCGAGCCGCTCCAGCTTCAGGCCCCAGGGCAGAACCCTGGAGAAGGGCTGGGGCTCGGGCCAGACCGCGACCAGGACCTCACACATGGCCACCCCTGCCATTGGCCAGGGATGATCCGCCCCCGCCCGCGCGCCCTGTTTCCGTCCCCTCGAGAAGCGACTGGGCCAGCTCCAGGTCGAAGGCCTTAGGCGGGAGCTCACCGAGGCAGAGGAGGGTCTCGGTGCGCTCGATCCCGCTGATCTTCCATACGCGCTCGAAGAGCAACTCGCGGAGATGCTCCTGGTCGCGGGCCCGGAGCCGGACCAGGAGATCGGAGTCTCCGGTGACCACCTCCACCTGCTCCACCTCGGGCAGCTGGCGGAGCCGGGCGACCGTGGCCGCCTGCTCGCTCCCCTGCATCCCGGTCACCCGGATGTAGACCAGCACCCCGTAGCCGAGCCTGGCCCAGTCGATCTCGGCCCGGTAGCCCCGGATCACCCCGTGGCGCTCGAGCCGGGCGATCCGCTCGGCCACCGCGGGAGCGGACATGCCGACGTCGGACGCGATCCCGCGGATCGAGCGGCGGGCGTCCTGGAGCAGGAGGACCAGGATCCTGAGGTCGACCGGGTCGAGCGGTGCCTGACCCCGGTCGGGATTGGCCCCGACGTCGGCCGCAGTAAGGCGGCCGCCGGGTTTCACCAGCACGTCGTGAGGGTTGCTCCCGGTCGCCACCATTGCATGATATCGGTAAGGCCCCCGATTCGGATATCATCTGCGATTCGGGGACGGCCGCTCGGCAGCGGCCAGGTGGCGGGTGGCGGTCGATGTGAAGGAGGGCCGGCGGGCCGGCTGCCGGAGTCAGGGGAGATCAGCAATGAGCCTAGCCGACCAGTACTTCGCCGAGCCGGGATCGGGCCGGGCGCCAACGCGCAAGGGTCACTTCCTTGATCTCGAGCGCGACGTCGAGCCGCTGGAGCTGGTCCCCGGTCTCCAGTTCCGGCCGGCTCTGGGTGAGATCACCATGCTCAACTCGGTGCGTTTCGCGCCCAACACGGTCGCTCCCCTGCACAGCCACGACGAGGAGCAGCTGACCCTGGTGGTGGAGGGAGAGCTGGAGTTCGAGGTCGACGGCGAGGTCCGGCTGCTCACTCCTGGCATGGTCGCCGTGATCCCGGCCAACGTGCCCCACGGCGCCCGGACCAAGGATTCGGCCTGCCTCGAGTACGACGTCTTCAACCCGCCGCGGCAGGCGCTCCTGGCCCTCCGGGGCCCGGCCCCCAGCGTCCGCTAGACGATGGACCTCCAGCTCCGGGGCAGACGCGCGATCGTGACCGGGGGCTCCAAGGGTCTGGGGGCGGCGATAGCCCGCGAGCTGGTCCAGGAGGGCGCGGCGGTGGCGATCTGCGCTCGCAACGCCGAAGAGCTGGAGGCGACCGCCGCCGAGCTGCGCAAGCTGGGAGGTCCGGTCACAGCACTCGTCGCCGACGTCACCAAGGCCGACCAGGTGGCAGGGTTCATCGATCAGGCGGTGGCCGAGCTCGGTGGTCTCGAGGTGCTGGTCAACAACGCCGGCCGGGCCCATCCAGGCAACTTCGCGAGCCTGGGCGACGAGGACTTCCAGGCCGATCTCGAGGTCAAGCTCTTCGCCCAGATCCGCTGCTGCCGGGCGGCGCTGCCCCATCTCCGTCGCGCGGGCGGCGGGGCGATCATCAACGTCAACGCCGTCTACGGGCGCCAGCCCGACCCCACCTTCTTCGCGACCAGCGTCGACCGGGCCGCCTGCCTCGCCTTCAACAAGGCGCTGGCGATCGAGGTCGCCAAGGAGAAGATCCTGGTCAACAGCGTCAACATCGGCTTCGTCCGGACGCCCCAGTGGGATGCGATCCACCAGCGCCGGGCGCCCCAGCTGAGCGCTGCCGAATTCTTCGCTCAGACGGCTGAGACCGAGGTCCCCCTCGGGCGGTTCGGCGAAGCCGACGAGGTCTCGGGGCTGGTCGCCTTCCTGGCCAGCGCTCGGGCCAGCTACATCACCGGGGCGTCGATCGACATCAGCGGTGGCATGGGGAGGTACGTATGACAGCGCCCGGCGACATCGTCTATTTCGACGGCCGCTTCGTATCTCAGGAGCAGGCCCGGGTCCCGATCACGGCCCACGCCTTCAACTACGGCACCGGCTGCTTCGAGGGGATCCGCGCCTACTGGAGCAAGCCGAGCGAGCGGCTCTTCGTGATCCGGCTCAAGGATCATGGGCAGCGAATTCTCCGCTCGGCCCGGATCCTGCATCTCGAGCCCGACCCCGCTCTCACCGAGGCCAGGTTCGAGGAGATCGTGCTCGAGCTGCTGGCCCGCAACGACTACCACGAGGACGTCTACATCCGCCCGATCATCTACAAGGGGGGCCACACCATCAAGGTCACCCTGGCCGGCATCCCGACCGAGTTCTGCTGCTACACCCTGCCCATGGGCGACTACCTCGACATCCGCAAGGGGTTGCGGCTGATGACCTCGAGCTGGCGCCGGATCGACGACAACGCGATCCCGGCCCGGGCCAAGCCGACCGGCGCCTACCTCAACGCCGCCCTGGCCGCCGACGAGGCCCGGTCGCTCGGGTTTGACGAAGCCCTGATGCTGACCCACGACGGCCATGTCGCCGAGGCCTCCTCCGCCAACCTCTTCCTGGTAGAGGACGGGGTGGTGATCACCCCACCGACCAGCGACGACCTGCTGGTGGGGGTGACCCGGGACTGCGTCCTGACCATGGTCCGTGAGCGGGGCTGGCCCCTGGAGGTGCGCCAGGTGGACCGCAGCGAGGTGCTCTGTGCCGACGAGGCCTTCCTCTGCGGCACCGGGGTGCAGATCGCGCCGGTCACCAGCGTCGACGGTCGCGAGCTGGGCTCGGGCCGGATCGGCGAGGTGACCGCGACGCTTCAGGAGTGGTACCTCAAGATCGTCCGGGGCGAGGTCGGGGACTTCGCGAGCTGGCGGACCGCCGTCGAGCCGCTGGCTCTGCCGGCGGCTCGCTGAGCCAGGCGGGACGGGCGTGGCACTGGTGCACCTGGTCGAGGAGTCCGAGGCGGAGGGCGTCGTCGACGCCGTCTACCAGGACATCATGGCCAGCCGCAAGCTGGCCCGGGTCCCCAACTACTGGAAGGCCCTGGCTAACCAGCCCGAGCTGCTCCGGGTGACCTGGGAGAAGCTCAAGGTGGTCATGGCCGAGGGTGCGCTCGACCGGCGCACCAAGGAGATCATCGCGGTCGCGGTCTCCGCCACCAACAACTGCGACTACTGCCTCCAGAGCCACACCGATGCCCTGCGCGGCCTGGGCCTTAGCGATGCCGACCTACTAGAGCTGATGGCGGTGGTGGACTTCTTCAACGGATCAAACGCGCTGGCGTCGGGGCTCAAGGTCGAATACGTGCCCCCGGTGCCGCTGGCGGAGGAGGGGCAGCCCCAAGGGGCGACTGAAAGCGACAAGGAGGGGAACTAGATGGCGACCAGCGAAGCGATCTCTGGGGCGGCGGTTGGGCCGGAGGGGACCGGCGAGCTGCGCAAGGGCAGCCTGCGCACCATCGACGCGGTGGCGATGGCGATCGCGGTGCTCTCACCGGCGATGGCGATGGCCTACAACACCAGCGGTTCGGCGGCGTTCTCGGGGACCTCGACCCCGCTCGCGTTCCTGATCGGCGGCATCGGCTGCCTGGCCCTGGCCTTCGTGGTGGTGGGCTTCACCCGGCGGATGGCCTCGGCCGGATACGCGTACACCTACTCGAGCCGGACGCTGGGCAAGCGGGCCGGCTTCCTCACCGGCTGGATGTACTTCTTCGGCTTCTTCTGCTTCGTGCCGATGACCATGAGCGGGGTGGGCGGGTTCACCGCCAGTCTGATCCAGTCAGAGGTCTGGCACGGCGAGCCGAGCTGGTTCTGGTTCCCCATCTTCATCGTGGGCATGGCCTGCCTGGTCACGCTCGCCTACCGGGGCATCCGGATCAGCACCCGGACCCTGCTCTGGATCGGCGTGGTCACCGTGTCGGTGATCGTGATCCTCGACATCATCCTGACCGCCAAGGGCGGCAAGTACGGCCAGACCCTGCAGCCGTTCACCTTCGGCCACACCCTCCAGGGCGGATTCAGCGGCATCTTCTATGGCCTGATCTTCGGGGTCACCTCGTTCATCGGCTTCGAGACCGCTGCCGTGCTCGGCGAGGAGACCAAGAACCCGCGCCGGGCGATCCCGATCTCGGTCATCGTGGCGGTCTGCTTCGCCATCGTCTTCTACGTCTGGACCACCTACAACATCGCCATCGGGGTCGGAGTCAACAAGGCCGGATCCCAGGCCTGGGCCGCCAACCCGTCCATCCTCGCCTCTCTGGCCAAGACCTACGTCGGCACCCCGATGATGATCATCGTCGACATCGCCGCGATCGGATCGGCCTTCATCGTCTGCCTGGCCTGCGCCACCGCGGCCACCCGCACCCTCTTCGCGATGGGGCGGGAGGGCGTCATGCCCGCCTGGCTCGGGCGCACCCACCCGGTCCACCGGACCCCCACCAACGCGGTCCTGGTGATCGCGGTGGTGGCCACCGTCTGCGCCTTCATCAGCGGCATCCTCTGGAACCTCGGCTCGGCCCTCAACTACTTCTTCTACGCCAGCGTCGGCACCATCGCCGTCTGCCTCGTCTACGTCGTCCTCTGCGTCGGCGGCTCGGTCTACTTCAAGCGCATCTCCAAGCGCTACAACCCGATCATCCACGGCCTGATCCCGGTGGTCGGGATCGTCGTCTTCGGGCTGGCCGTGTACGGATCGGTCTGGGCCGGTTCGGTGCCGCCGGCGCCCTTCACCTACGTGCCCTACGTCAACCTGGGGTGGCTGGTGCTGGGGGTCATCTTCGTCGTCTACCTGTCCACCAACTCTCCTGAGAAGGTGGGTCAGATCGGCTCGATCCTGGGCGAGGAGGGGGGCGAGACGGCGGCCATCCTCGACCAACCCACGAGCTAGTGCCGGCTCCGATCAGCAACCGCAATCTGGTTCGGGAAGGGGTCCGCTCGGGCCCCCTCCCGGACCGCTGGCGGGAGCCAGGGTGATCGACAGCCACGGGCATCCGATCTCGGAACAGGGTGGCCCGCTCGACCTCAGCGCGATCACCCTGGAGCTGGCCCAGGACGAGGCGGGCAGGAGGCGCCGCTCCGAGCTGGCCCCTGGTCGGCTCAGCCAGGAGCTGATGGCGGTCCGGCTGGCGGGATACCTCGGCTGCTCGGTCGATGAGCTGGGCCTGGCCCACTCCCAGGCGAGCGCCCACTGGCCCGGATACGTGGCCGGGCTCTTCTCCGACGCCGGGATCGAGGGCGTGGTCCTGGACCCTGGCAGCTACGAGACCGACCCCAGCCCGGCTGCCGCGACCCTGGCCGGCCTCAGCTCCTGCCAGGTCCGCTCGATCATGCGGCTCGACCCGCTGGTGGACCGGCTCATCGCCGAGGACGCGACCGCGTCGGAGATCATCAAGGCCGCCGAGGCCGCCGTCCGGCTGGCCAGGGAGCAGGGCTACGTCGGCCTGAAGACGATCATCGCCTACCGGACCGGGCTCGAGGTCGACCCCGGCGCGTCCCTGAAGGATGCCGACCTCTCTCTGCGAACGACCAAGGACTGGCCGACCAGGCGGCGGGGCAAGGCCTTGCGGGACCTGATCTGCCGCAGGAGCCTGGGCCTGGCCGCCGAGCTCGACCTCCCGATCCAGTTCCACACCGGCTTCGGCGACTCAGAGCTCAGGCTCTACGAGGCCAACCCCCTCTCGCTGGAGGAGCTCCTGCTCACCCCCGAGGGCTCGGCCGCCACCGTGGTCCTGATCCACGGGGCCTACCCCTGGCATGAGGAGCTCGCCTACCTGGCCTCGGTCCGGCCCAACGTCCATGCCGAGCTCTCCCTGTTCAACCTCTTCGCGCCGGCCACGGTGGCACAGCGGCTGGAGAGCGTCCTCGAGCTGGCGCCCTCAGCCAAGGTCCTCTGCGGCACCGACGGCCACGGGTCCCCCGAGTCCTTCTGGTTCGCTGCCCACACGCTGCGGGACGCCTGGACCACTGTTCGGAGGGACTGGGCCAAGCGAGGGGCGCGCCAGGCCTGGCTCAGCAGCGTCGAGCAAGCCATCTTCCAGGGCAACACCGCCCGGCTCTACCACTTCTAGCCGGGCCCGCGCCGGTCAGGCGAAGAGGGAGAGGGGGACGCTCATCGCCACGTTCCACACTCCCGCGTCCACCACCTCGAGGATGCGCAGCTGGGCCGCCAGGCTGCAGAGCATGTAGGCATCCTCCGGGCCCAGGCCATGCTCCTCCCCGAGCCAGTCGATCATCGCCCGGGTCGCGCTCCTGGCCCCGTCCATCAGGTCGGGCGCGAGGCCCATGGTGCTGTACTCTCCCCGGTCCACCACCGTCCCCGGGCGAAGTGGCGGCGTGAAGAACGCGGGCGCCGCCAGGGCCTTCTTCTGCAGGGTGAGCCGCAGGCTCGCCTTGAGCGGGGACTCGAGGGCGGTCACGCAGACCTCGCCGTCGCCCTGGAGGGCGTGGGGGTCGCCGCAGGAGAAGCGGCCCCCGGATAGGAAGAGCGGAAGGTAGAGGCGGGCGCCCTCAACCAGGTAGCGGTTGTCGATGTTGCCGCCGCCGGCGTGGGGCGGGAACGGGGAGAGCCGCACCCCCCCGCCGGGGTTCACTCCCATGGTGCCGAGGAAGGGGCGGAAGGGGATCCGGACTCCCGGGGCGAAGTCCACCCCGTCTGGCGAGCCGAGCTCGAAGGTGCGCAGGTAACCGTTTGGAAACTGGTCCGGGAGCAGGCCGAAGCCAGGCAGAATCGCTGCCCAACCCCAGGTTCCCCGCTCGAGCCCGAGGACCTCGATCGCCAGCGAGTCACCGGGCTCGGCCCCGACGATGGAGATCGGTCCCGATAGGTTGTACATGGTGTCGAAGTCGAAGGAGACATCCTGGAATCGGTCGCCGAGGCCGACCTGCCCCGCCCCCGCCACCTTGATGTCGAAGTGGACCACGTCGCCGGACTCGACCTCGAGGATCGGTGGGAGCGACTCATCCCAGTCGTGATGGATCAGCTCCGGATCGATCACGTGCTCGCGGGTCACCTCAGGCGGCCTGGTCGATCCCAGCCAGGAAGAGGCGGAGCCGGGCCAGGTACGCGGCGGGCTCCTCGACGAAGGCCAGGTGGGCGCTGTTCTCGAAGATGGCCAGCTCGGAGCCGGGTATGCTCTCCGCCAGCAGCGCCATGTGCTCTGGGCGGGCCTCGTCGAAGCGCCCGCCCGTGACCAGGGTGGGGACTGAGATCCGAGGCAGCATCTCGACCATCTCGAAGCTCGCCAGCTCACCGGTCACCGGCCCGAACTCGCTCGGACCCCAGAGGGTGGTGTAGACCTCGCTTCCCAGGCCGTTCATGGCGCGCTCGACACTTTCGGGCCAGGGCGAGAGCCGACAGAGGTGGCGCCGGTAGTACTCGGCCACCGCTCCCTGGTACTCGGGACAGGCGAAGTACCCGGAGCGCTCGTGGTAGTCGAGGACCCGCTGAACGTCAGCCGGGAGGGCCTGGCGGAGCTGGGCTGCGTCGTCGAGCCAGCGGGAAACGCTGACCGGGGTGCTGCTGAGGATCAGACCGCGCAGCTCCGGTGACCGATCGTTGATGTACTGCAGCGCCAGCATGCCCCCCCAGGAGTTGCCAAAGAGCACCAGCTGGGGGAGCCCCAGCTTCTCGCGGACCACGACCAGCTCTTCGACGAAACGGGCCACGGTCCAGCCCGCCATGTCCCTCGGTGCCGGCGACCGGCCGCAGCCAAGCTGGTCGTAGAAGATGACCGGCCGCTCGTCGCCGAGGGCGGCCAGGGGTTCCAGGTAGTCGTGGGGCATTCCCGGGCCGCCGTGGAGGCAGAGCAGGGGCACCCCGGGGCGCCCGGCACCCGCAACCGTGTACCAGACCCGGCCATCGGCGACGTCGATGAATCCCTCAGCCACCGGGCCGGATCCACGACGCCGGGATGGCGCTGAAGTCGAGGGTCATACGTCGGCGGTGAGTGAGACCGCTGAGAGCTTGCGCCGGCTTCGCCACCAGAGTGTCCAGAGGATCCCGAGCACGGTCCAGGCCAGGGAGAACCAGACGATGCTGCTGCCGGTCGCGAAGGGAAGCGAGATCTCGGTCGCGAAGAAACCCTTGTAGAGGATGTAGCCGTCGATGGCGATGCCGAGCACCGGCACGATCCCGTTGGTCAGCCAGTTGAACTCGGGCCGGCGGAACCGTGCGTGATAGACGATGTTGGCGACATTGACGAAGATGTAGAGGATCAGGACGAAGAAGACAAAGATCTCGCCCAGGTAGCCGTAGGCAAGGGCGACGCCGCCCTGCCACAGTGAGACCGCGAAGAGGGCGACCGTGCCGATCACGAGGGTCGCGACCTCGGCCCGCCACGGCGTCTGAAAGGTGGGATGCAGCTTGGAGAAGTACTTCCAGACGAATCCCTCACGCGCCACCGCGTAGGTGACCCGGCTGGCGGCGTAGAGGGCGGCGCCGAAGCTGGCCAGGGCGGCGGTGAAACCCGTGATCGGCACCAGCACCGCCCATCCCCCGATGTACTTCTGGGCGATGGGCAGGACCGGGGTGAGCTGACCGGCGTTGACGTAG
Organism: Candidatus Dormiibacterota bacterium; assembly: GCA_036521135.1. Taxonomy (GTDB): domain Bacteria; phylum Chloroflexota; class Dormibacteria; order Aeolococcales; family Bog-877; genus Bog-877. Next base: position 19,459 of record DATDII010000089.1, read on the forward strand.
TGCTCGACCGTGGACACCGGCACCGAGATGGCGAAACCGTAGGAGACCAGGGTCCAGTAGCCGCCCGCGATCAGTGTCATCAGGATCGTCGCCAGGGGGATCAGCCGCCTCGGGGTGTGGGACTCCTCGGCGACCGGGGCGATCCCATCGACGCCGGCGATCGAGAGGAAGGCAA
>DATDII010000090.1:0-2543 GCA_036521135.1 Candidatus Dormiibacterota bacterium
TCGCGGCCCTCCACACCAACCTGGCCGACCTGCTCCAGGCGAGCGGCGCCCATGACCTGGCCCTCGACCACGTCAAGGAGTCCGCCCGCCTCTTTGCCGGAGTCGATGCCGGCGGCCCGAGCCGCCCCGAGATCTGGGCCCTGGTCGAGTGGTGATTCCGGGCCAGCTCAGCCCCGGGCGTCCGGGTCGAGCTTGATGCTGGTCGAGTTGATGCACCAGCGCTGGCCGGTCGGGCCCGGTCCGTCGTCGAAGACGTGGCCCAGATGCCCGCCGCAGCGGCTGCACATCACCTCGGTGCGCACCCGGCCCAGGGTCCGGTCCTCGTCGGTCATGACGTGGCCGGCGTCGACCGGTGCGGTGAAGCTGGGCCAGCCCGAGCCGGAGTCGAACTGGGTGTCCGAGAGGAACAGCTCGTAGCCGCAGGCGGCGCAGCGGAACAGTCCCTGGCGGCCTGGGTGGGTGAACTCCCCCTGGAAGGCAGGGTCGGTCCCCTTCTCGCGGAGCACCTGATACTCGGCCGGGCTCAGGCGCGACCGCCACTCCGCCTCGCTGATGGCCTCGGCGCTCTCGATTGTTTCACTCACTCGGCATCCTCCAGACGGCACGACCCTCTCTCGATCATACCCCTCGTCGGAGTTCGGGCCCGGGTCCGGGAAGGGCTCCGGTGCTCCGGCTCAGGGACCGCCCGGGGCGCTCCCGTAGCGCAGGAAGAGGTGCGACTGATGGCGCCGGACGCTCAGCAGCCGGAGCCAGGAGCCGGCGTCGCCACGGAGCAGGTCGACGCCGTCGACGAACCCGGGCCGGCGCTCGTCCTCGGTCCGTCCCGCGACCAGCGGCGAGAGGGTGAGGAAGAGCTGGTCGAGCTGGCGGGCCAGGATCAGGCTGCCGAGGAGCCGGGGGCCCCCCTCGGTGAGGATGGCCCCGTTTCCCAGCTCCCGGACGGCCTCGATCACGCGAACCGGGTCCAGCTCCCGCTGCCGTCCCAGGTCGAGCACGCGGTGGGCCGTACCCTCACCCAGCCGGAGCCGGCCCGCGGCCGAGGTCAGGATCACGCCGGGTCGGGCCAGGCCCGGGTGGTCGAGGTCGACCTCGCCGGTCCCGCTGACCACAACCAGAGCCGGGCGCTCGCCGAGGCCCAGGCTCTGGCGAAGCTGGCGGAAGGCCGCTGCCGCGGGCGGGAAGATGTGCTCGGCCGTCCAGACGTGACCGGGGCTCCCCGCCAGGGTTCCGGAGCCGATCACGATCGCATCGGCGCAGGCTCGGAGGAGCCCCATCACCATTCGATCGGCCTGGCTGCGGCCGCTGAGGCGGGACCCGGACGAGGGACCGACCACGGCCACGCCGTCCAGCGAGGTGACGAAGTTGGCGTAGACGACCGGCCGGGGCAGGCCGAAGTCGCCCCCGTACCAGCCCGCCAGCTCCGGCGCCAAGCGGTAGCTGGGGAGGTCGGCCGCCTCCCAGAGCAGCTCGAGCGGGGTCAGCGCGGTGGTGGCGGACGGCCGCGGCTCGGGCATTTGGCTCCTCGGTCACGGGGCGTTCCATCGGGGGGAAGTGGGGTGCAGGTTGGCGGCGACCCCGGTCGCCTGTCAAACCCCCGGATCGGCTTCGAGCCCCGGCCGGCCGGTGGATCCGATCAGGTTTCCGGTCTATACTGGCCCGGTCGCGATGCGAAAGGGGCCAACCCGTTCTCTCCACGTCCCAGCCCTGGCCCTCGGGATCGCTGCCTTGGGCGGTGGTCTCGTCACCGGGACTGTCCTAGCGTCGGCGCACGCCTCAGCACCCGTCGCCCGGCATCTCAAGCCGCCCCACCAGTATGTGGTCGCGATCATGCCCGGCCATGGCGGAGTCGACCCCGGAGCCATCTCTCCCTTCAGCGGGTTGAAGGAGAAGAACGTGACCCTGGCGATGGGGCTCGACCTGCGCCAGGACCTGGAGGCACTCGGGGTCAAGGTGGTCATGACCCGGACCACCGACACCGACGTCACCATCGCCAAGGCCGAGGAGATCGCCCGCAAGAGCCACGCCAACGTGCTCCTTAGCCTCTGGGTCAATGACTGGACCAACGACAGCCTGGAAGGGGCGACCGTCTTCATGCCCCACACCAAGGACTCGCCCCTGGCCCGGCAGTTGAGCAAGTCCCTGTCGGCTGTCATCGCCCCGGTCGGGATGGGCGATCGGGGAACCCAGTTGCTGCCCCAGCTCTGGGTCCATGCCCCGATGCCCGCGGTGACGATCGAGGTCGGCTTCATGAGCAACTCGCATGACTCCCAGCTCCTCGCCCAGCCCAGCTTCCGGGCGACCGCCGCCAAGGGGTTGGCCCAAGGCATGGTCGCCTATGCGCCAACGATCCCCAAGCTCGACGCCCAGCTGGTCTCCTACCGGCGAGCCGAGGCCAAGGTGGTCGCAGCGGAGCGGGCCGCTGCCGCCGAGCAGGCCTCCCAGAGCCAGATGGCCAACTGGGTCCCGGTGCTGCTGCTCTTGGATGGAGTCCTCGTCCTGCTCCTCTACCGCAAGCTGATCTGGCGCGGGGCCCGGGCCCGGGC
>DATDII010000091.1:0-7991 GCA_036521135.1 Candidatus Dormiibacterota bacterium
GAACCAGGGGAAGTCACTGCTGGTCACCACCAGACCGAGGCGGTGTCCGGCCAGGAACACGTGGCTGACCGGGTTGAGCTCGACCTCGAAGCGGGTCACCTGGCCCGGGACAAGGGGCGACGGGTTCGCCAGCGAGTCCCGGCAGACGGCGCGCAGGCAGCCGGCGGCGACCCGTGTCAGCCGGCCGTCCGGGCCCTGGTCCTCGAGCTTGATGTGCCAGTCGGTGTCGTCGCAGTCGCTGTCGGCGAAGAGCTCCAAGCTGGGCCAGCCGCTGATGGCGAGAGGGCTGTCGAAGACCGGGCCCAGGTAGACCAGGACATCGGGGCGTTGGAGCAGGTGGGTCTCGTCCAGGCTGGGCTCGTAGAACTCCTCGTAGCTGAGCCCGCCCGGGACCCGGACCGGGTCGTTGGGGTCGTAGCGATAGGAGCGCTTCGGATCAGCCGTCGCCGGCGGCTCCCGGTCCAGCTCGAGCTGATCCCCTCGGTGGCGCAGGTAAAAGGGAGTGCGCGTTGCCGGGAGCGGCCAAGCGCTGGGGGTGAGCCAGCGGTTGCTCCCCGTCTCGAAGAGGCGCACTCGAGGCTCCTTCTCCCAGCCGTTGCCAGCTCCCTTTAGCCAGTGGTCGAAGAAGCGGAGCTGGATCTGGTCCATGTCGAGGGCGGCCGCGGCGCCGTAGTCGACCCCCCGGTAGGAGTCCTGGGGATAGCGGGTCCCCACGTGGGGCCAGGGTCCCACGATCAGCCACTGGTCCCCTGCCCGGGGCGAGGCGGCCATCATCGACTGGTAGTGGTGGAAGGCGCCGAGCAGGTCCTCCCGGTCATGCCAGCCGGCGACGTGGAGGCAGGGATAGTCGATGGTCGGGTAGTCGTCGTCGAGCCGGAGGCCGCTCCAGAAATCGTCGAGGGTGTCGTGGTCGCGCAGGTCGCCCCAGGTTCCTGGTGCAGCCCCGAGTTGGGCCATCATCTCCGAGACCGGCAGCTGCATCAGCAGGCGCTCCCAGTCGGGGGTGGATCGGTTGTTCTGGATCCGCCGTCTGGTGGCATGGATCCAGTAGGCGAAGTAGAGCTGGAAAACGCCGAAGGTGTAGGGGATCTCCTGCATCCAGCGGCCGGCGGCGGCGAAGGAGGCCATGCAGGTGAGGTGGGCCGGGTGCTCCCTGGCGGTCGCCCACTGGTTCCAGCCGCCATAGCTGAGCCCGGTCGTCCCGATCCTGCCGTCACACCAGGGCTGCTGGGCGACCCACTCGACGACATCGTGGCCGTCCGGGCCGTCGTGGACGTGCGCCCGCCACTCGCCTTCCGACTTGCCCCGGCCCCGGCTGTCGTAGGACACGTAGGCGTATTCCCGTGCCTGGAAGAAGCGGCCCTCGGCGACGGCGCTGAACCCGCGCTTGTCGTACGGGGTTCCAAACACGATCGCCGGCACCGGGCGCCCCGGGTCGGGGTCGGGAAGGTAGACGTCGGCCGCCAGCATGACCCCGTCCCGCGTCGGCACCTCGAGCTCCCTGCGGCGGTCGGCCGCCACCAGGGTGAGCTGGGCTTGACGGCGCTCTCGGGGGGTGGGGCCGTCGCTCAACGTCTCGCCCGTCCGATCGGAGCGCTCCTGCTCGCGACGCGGTCAAAGGCCCCAGGGCGCATGGTCCTCGCCATCTCGCCTCCCCCCAACCTACCCAGACAAACTGCTAGCTGAGGCTACCAGGGACGATCCTACCCCCGGACATCCGGCCGGGACCTTGACCCGAGCCCCTCACACGGCTTCCCTGCCCGGGGCAGACCGCCTTGACGGTACCCGGCCCAAGGCGTAGGTTGCGTCCAATGGACAATGGCGCTGCCCGGTCCGGGCGGGGCTGCCCAGCCTCCCTGGCTTGGTCACCTACTACGCTGGTCGCTCAGCCGCCGACGGTGGCGCGGTCGCCGGGAGTGGCACCATCACCGTTGATGGCGCCGGGGACGGAGGCAAGATCGACCTCAGTACCTCAAGCGTGACCAAGGTTGACGGCATCCCGCTCTCGATCGATCTGGGCGGCGCCTGGCGCTGTCCCGGGTAGGCAGCCGGGAAGGCAACGGTGACTTCGACTTGACGGCTGCCAATCAGGACCAGATCGCGCTCTGGAACGGTTCCGGCGGCGCCTCCTGGGCTGAGAACGCGGACCGGCTCAACCGGGAGCTGCACCGGCTCGGTGAGCTCGCCATCGACGCCTTGGAGATCGTCCCCGGTCAGGCCGTGCTCGACGTCGGCTGCGGCCCCGGCTTCACCAGCCTCGAGCTGGCGGCGCGGACCGGCCCCCAAGGCCGGGTGGTCGGCGTCGACGTGTCGGCCCTCCTGCTCGAGTTGGCACGGGCCAGAGCAGCGGCTTCGGGAGCGGTCAACGTCTCGTTCCAGGAGGCGGACGCCCAGACCGAGACCGTGGCCGGCGTCCCCTTCGACGCGGTCTTCTCCCGCTTCGGGGTCATGTTCTTCTCCGACCCCGAGGCCGCGTTCACCCGCCTGCGCGGCAGCTGTCAGCCCCGGGGTAGGCTCGCCTTCGTCTGCTGGCAGTCGCAGGCCGAGAACGCCGCCTCGATGGCCTGGCTCGACGCCATCCGCGCCCTGCCCGACCTCGACCTCCCGCCGCCGCCCGACCGGGAGGCGCCCGGTCCGTTCGCCTTCGGCGACGCTGCCCGCGTCCGCCGGATCCTGAGCCGGGCTGGCTGGCAGGACATCGGCATCGTCGAGTACCGGGACCGGCTCGATCTGACCGCTGCCGACGTCGCCGACCGGATCAGGTCGGCCCAGGCGTCCGGTCCGGCAGCACGGGCCCTGGCCACCGCTTCCCCCGACCTGCAAGCGCAGGCGCGCCGCCTGATGCAGCGGTCCTGGGACTCCCTAGTGGTCGACGGCCAGGTACAGGTGCCCCGTGCCGCCTGGCTGGTGACCGCCCGCCCCTGATCCGGGAGCCAGGCACAGCCGGTGGGCGCTGCCGGGCTCCGACTTCCGCCTCGGCCATGCTCCCTGACCAGGTGATATAAGACTCCTGCAGCTCTCTTCCCACCATTCCGTCCCGCCGAGAGATACGCGGTGTCCGTAGAGGACGGGGGGAACAGACCCTGATGGCCCATCGACCGGCACGGCGCTGGCGAGTGATCACCGGCACGGTCACCGCGGCGTGCGCCCTCAGCCTGGTCGTCCTGGGCGCCTGGGTCTTCACCGGGGTGGGCGTCTCGGCGGCTACCACCCCGCTCCCGGTCACCCCATACTCGGGGTTCAACTCGACCCTCACCCGGGCGCCTTACCTCACCGACCTGACCCAGACCTCGGTCGAAGTCAACTGGGCCACCAACCAGTCAGCGCTGGGCGCGGTCACCTGGGGCCTCTTGGCAGCTGCAGCGCCTACAGCGAGGGGGTCCCCTCAAGCCTGCCCCAGTCCTACCCAGCCGCCGGGACCCCAGGCAGCGTCACGGCCCGGGAGTTCACCGTCAACTCCGTTTCCGAGTATCAGTCGTCGGTGGAGCTGAGCGGGCTCTCACCGAGCACTACCTACTGCTACCGAATCTACGGGGCCGGGACGCCTCCCCCGGATCTGCTGGGCAGCAACTCGTCCCCGGAGTTCACCACCCTAGCTCCCGCCAGCTCCTCGGCCACGGCGCCGGTGACCTTCGATGTGCTGGGCGACACCGGTGAGACGGACTACGGCACCGGAGTCCCATTCGCCAACAACTTCAACCCCGACCAGGCGGCCATCGACGACCTGATCGGTCAGTCAGGCGCTTCGTTCGCCGTGGTCGCCGGGGACATGTCCTACTCGGGCGGCACCCAGGCCGACTTTGGCGACCTGCAGCAGACGGGCAGCGAGGTGAGCAACATCTTCGGGCCCTCGTACTGGCCGGAGACGGGTGGGATCCCGCTGTTCTATGCCGACGGCAACCATGGCCAGAACACGACCGCCCTGCACAACTGGCCCGAGAGCGCCACCGCCGCCGCTTCCGACGGCGAGTACGCCGACGTGTCCTATCCCAGCATCGACGGCGATAGCGCGGCGGCCTATCCCCAGGGCTGGTACGCCTTCAGCACCGGCAACGTGCGCATCTACGTCCTCGACGCCGCCTGGGCCGACGGCAACGTCGGCAGCGCCTCCGGCTCCGAGTGCTCGCCGGTGACCGCCGGCTGCGCCATGTACCAGGTCGACGCCGACGCCCACTGGGAGCAGACGTCAGCCGAGTACCAGTGGCTGGCCCAGGACCTGGCCAGCCATCCGGGTGGGATCAAGTTCGCCATCTTCCACTTCCCGCTTCGCTCCGACAACGCCACCGAGCCGTCCGACCCCTACCTCCAGAACAGCTCAGCCAACCCCGACGCGCAGCAGAGCCTGGAGGCGCTCCTCTCAGCCAACGGAGTCGACATCGCCTTCAACGCCCACGCCCACACCTACCAGCGGATCGAGCCCGACGGGCCAGGCCAGGTGCTCAACTACGTCACCGGCGGCGGGGGTGGCATTCTCGAGCCGGTGCTGGGAGGCTCGACCTGCCAGGCCCTGGAGACGACCGAGTCGATCTACGCGCTGGGCTGGTCTCCGACCAGCGGGCTGGGCTCGAGCTGCGGCGCGCCAACCCCCCAGTCGGCGGCCCAGGTGTACAACTTCCTCAAGGTCACCGTGAGCGGAGACAACGTCACGGTCTCCCCTGAGAATGCGACCGGCCAGGTCTTCGACCAGCAGACCTACAACTTCGCTGGCGGGGCGACTCCGACCCCGACGCCGACCCCGTCGGGCTCGCCGACGGTGACCTCGGTGCAGCCTCCGAGCGGGGTCGCGACCGGCGGGACCGGAGTCACCATCGAGGGATCCAACTTTGCCACCGGGGCGACGATCAAGTTCGGGAACGCGTCGGCCACCGGGGTCAGCGTGAACTCCTCGACCTCGATCACCGCCACCTCGCCCGCCGGGACCGCCGGGACCACCGTCGACGTCACCGTGACCTCCTCGGTTGGGACCAGCGCCGACAGCGGCGGCGACCAGTTCACCTACCTGGCCCCGCCCGGGCGATACGTGGCCCTAACCCCCGCCCGAATATGCGACACCAGGGCGGGGAACCCCTCGGACCTGACCGGCGCCCTAGCCCAGTGCAACGGGCGGACGCTGGCTGCGGGCGCCTCGCTGGCGGTCCAGGTGGCGGGGGACGGCGGGGTGCCCTCGAGCGGGGTGTCAGCGGTCGTCCTCAACGTCACCGCGGTCGCAAACTCCCAGGCGACCTACGTCACCGTGTACCCCGAGGGAAGCTCGGCGCCGCTGGCATCCAACCTGAACCTGGTGCCGGGCGAGACCATGCCCAACTTGGCGGTGGCGGCTCTCGGCATCGGCGGTCAGGTGGCCATCTACAACGCCGAGGGGCGCACCGACGTGATCGTCGACGTCGAGGGCTACTACAGCACGACCGGTAGCGGGGTCCCCTTCGCGGCCCTGGCTCCGGCGCGGATCTGCGACACCCGCACGACCGCGCAGGCCGAGGCCGGGCCCGACGAGTGCACTGGCCAAACCCTGGGCGCTGGGCAGACGATGGATGTTCAGGTGACCGGCGAGGGAGGCGTGCCCAGCGGGGCCAGCGCCGTGGTCGCGCATGTCACCGTCACCGACACCTCGACCTCCTCGTACCTCAGCCTCTGGTCTGCGGGGGGCAGTCGGCCGGCCACCTCCAACCTCAACTGGTCACCCGGGGAAACGGTCGCCAACCAGGTGATCCTGCCCCTCTCCGCCGCCGGCCAGGTGTCGCTCTACAACGCTGTGGGGAGCACCGACGTAATCATCGACGTCGACGGTTACTTCTCGACCTCGGCGGCGGACCTCTACCAGCCGACCAGCCCGGTCCGCGTTTGCGACACCCGCGGCTCGTCGGCCAGCAACCAGTGCTCGGGCCAGACGCTCTCTCCGGGCGGAACTCTCAGCGTCCAGATCACCGGCCGTGATGGCGTGCCCGCCGACGCCACGGCGGTGGTGATCAACGTGACCGCGACCGAGGGCACCGCCCCCTCCTACCTCACCGTCTTCCCGAGTGGCGAGGAGCCGCTCGCAAGCGACCTCAACTTCTACGCGGGGCAGACGGTGCCGGACCTGGTCGTGGTCAAGCTCTCCTCGTCGGGGGGCTTCCAGGTCTACAACGATGCGGGCAATGTCGACGTGATCGTCGACATCGAGGGCTGGTACCAGTAGCCACCGCGCCCCGGCCTCTGGGCCCAGCCCGGCGCTGACCTGGGCAGCCCGCGCCCGGCCGGAACCACACTTCCTGCTCCATGGCAAGGGCCGGCGCCGACTGCGGGCCACGCGGTCCGCACCTGCCTTTCGCCGTCAGGGATGCGCAAGTCCCGGCAAGGCGACGCCCAAGGAATGATCGGGCGGGCGTCGCCCGTTGGCAGCGGCTAGCGGACGCTCGTAGTTGGACAGTGCGCGCCGCCTCTGGGCGCCAAGGAGGCCACACCACCCGCTCTGGCGGGTGGTGTGGCTCGCCCGGGACTGCTGCCCCGGGCCCGCTCTGGGCTCAGGCGCCGGCCGCCGACCTCCGCCTGCGGAAGGCGAGGAGCAGGAGCAGGCTACCAGCGATAACCATCACGGCCCCGGCCAGCCCCGAGGGTCCGAGCAACTCCGCGCCGGTGACCGGGGTCCCGGTGCTTGCCGCCAAGGTGCCGCTCGCCGGGGTCGAGACGGTCAGGACCTCGCTGCCACAGGGGCTGACTGCGGGTCCGTTGGCGGAGTCCCCGCTGTAGGAAGCCTGCCAGTAGTCGGTGCCGGCGGTGGCGAAGGAGAGCGCCTGGGAATCGGGCACCACGCCGTTGGTGACGGTCACCGTCCCCGCCGACTCGGGCGTGCCGGTGCAGCTGGGATTGCTGAAGACGTCATAGGTCACGGTCCCGCCGGCGGTGCTGGTGGCCCCGCTGAGGGTCGCCGTGTCGTGGGCCAAGCCGCCGGTTGAGATCTTGCTCGCCGAGAGCTGGGTGCTCAGGGTGGGCGTGGACGCCCCCAGGGTTCCACTGCCGCCTACCACCACCGGCTCACCGCAGGTCGACGTGTAGGCGAGGTTGTCGTAGTTCCCGCTGTAGCTCGCGATCCAGTAGTAGGTGCCCGACGCCAAGGCCGTCGCGAAGGTGAGCGACCCCGTCGCCTGGAAGCCGCCGCTGGCGTAGGCGATCGCCGCCGGGCTGGTTACTCCACCCGGGACCGCATCGGCGCAGGCGGGATCGGAGTAGAGCGCGAAGGTGACGGTGCCGTAGTCGCCGCTGCCGCCTTCGGCGGGCTTGACCGGATAGATGCTCAGGTCGGCCGTGTCACTGAGGGTGGTCCCGAGGCCGGCCGCCGCGGCGCTGGTTGGAACGGTGGTCAGGCTGGCGGGAAACTTGGTCACGGTGACCACCTCGCAGTCGGTGGTGCTGACCGGCGTGTCCTTAGCGTCACCCTTGAAGTTGGCCTCGAAGCAGAAGGGACCGGCCGACTCCGGGATGAAGGCGGGTGTGGTCGCCATCCCGTTGCTGTTTAGGGGAATCTCCCAGGTCACGATCGAGGTGGTGCTGGGAGTTGGCGGAGTGCCCGACTCGGGGTAGACGTGGACGTAGACGTTGTAGCCGGTCACGTCCGGCTCGCCGGTCACGGTGATCGTGTCGGTCACCTGCTGAGGCGACGCGACCGGGTAGTTGAGCACGATCGAGCTGGCGCTCAGTTGGGTGGTGATGGTCGGGGTGGTGGAAGCCAGCGCGACCGGTGCCGCCGCCAGCGCGGTCAGGGCGACCGCCCCCAGCGCTGCCCCGAAGACGGCGCCCCAGCGGGGCGTGCTGGACCACGACTTTCTGATTCTGCTCTCCACTGCTTGTCCCCCTACGGCCGGATCAGTCCCCAGCGGGAGCCCGGTCGATGGTCTGAAGTACGATCTGCCCTAGCGCTAGTCCCGATCCCTCCGAGCTGGTCGTCAGGACCATCCAAAGCCAATGAAACCACTTTCTGGGGAGTTGCTGCCTGAGCCGCGTTCGGCGAGGTC
>DATDII010000092.1:0-2214 GCA_036521135.1 Candidatus Dormiibacterota bacterium
GGGATCTGACCAGGCGTGAGTTCAGCTGACCAGGTTGAGCCGCTCGGCGCAGGCCTGGCCAATCTGGTCCAGGGCGACGCGAACCTGCTCCATGCTGTCCCGGTCCCGGATCGTCGCCGCATGATCCTCCAGGCTCTCGAAGTCGACCGTGATCGCCAGGGGCGTGCCGATCTCGTCCTGGCGGCGGTAACGGCGGCCGAGGGACTGGGTGTCGTCGTAGTCGGTCGAGAACCGCTGGCGAAGCTCCCGCTCCAGGCGGCGGGCGAGTTCGACTAGCTCCGGCTTGTTCCGCTGCAGGGGCAGGACCGCCACCTGGAAGGGCGCGATGCTGGGCTTGAGGCGGAGCACCACCCTGGTCTCGCCACGCACCTCCTCCTCGGCGTAGGCGTCGAGGAGGAGCGCCAGGAAGCTGCGGTCGACCCCGAGCGCGGGCTCGACCACGTAGGGCAGGTAACGCTCGTTGCTGATCGGATCGGTGTACTGGAGGTCCTTGCCACTCACCTCCTGGTGGCGGCGCAGGTCGAAGTCCCCGCGCCGGGCGATGCCCTCCAGCTCGGCCCAACCCCAGGGATAGCGGTACTCGATGTCGCTTGAGGCGAGGGCGTAGTGGGCCTTCTCGTCCTCGCCGTGGGGCCGGAGCCGAAGGTGCTCAGGCTTGAGGCCGAGCGACTCGTGCCAGCGCAGTCGCTGCTCGCACCAGTACTCGAACCAGGGACCGTCCTGGCCGGGGGCGGTGAACCACTCCAGCTCCATCATCTCCAGCTCCCGCAGTCGAAAGATGAAGTTTCCAGTGGAGATCTCGTTGCGAAAGCTGCGCCCGATCTGGGCGATCCCGAAGGGAATCCGCTGCCGCGAGCTGTTGACCACGTTCTTGAAGTTGACGAACATTCCCTGGGCCGTCTCCGGGCGGAGGTAGACGACTGCGCTGTCGTCCTCGACCGGGCCGACGAAGGTCTTGAACATGAGGTTGAACTGGCGAGGCGGGCTCAGCGGCCCGCCGCAGTTGGGACAGCGATCCCCCTCGAGCTGGTCCGCCCGCCAGCGCTGATGGCACTTGCCGAGACAGTCGACCAGGGGATCGCTGAAGTTGACCAGGTGGCCCGAAGCCTCCCAGACGGTGGGGTTCATCAAGATGGCCGCCTCGAGCCCCTCGACATCGTCGCGGAGGTCCACCATCTCCCGCCACCAGGCGTCGCGGATTCGGCGCCGGAGCCTGACCCCGAGCGGGCCGAAGTCGTAGACGGCGTTGATCCCGCCGTAGATCTCACTGCTCTGGAACACGAAGCCCCGGCGTTTGCAGAGGGAGACAAGCGTCTCCAGCGCGGCGGCGGGGCTCTCCGTCATCACGACCTCCAGCAGTCCCGGCCGGGCGCGCCGAAGGGACCGAACTCAGCAGTGGCCGTCATTCTACCGGTGGCGATGGGCGCTCCCCGGCGACCGGGAGCTCCCTGCCGCCGCGGACCACGACCGCACGCCCGGGACCGCGGACCCGCCACCCGGTCCCGTCCCAGCAGGCCCCCGTCGACTCGTCGATGGCGATGACCTCGTGCTCCTGGCTGAGGCGGGCGGCCGATTCCTGCCAGCGCCGACCGGCCCCACCCCAGTGCGGAACCACCACCGCCGCGAAGAGGCCCAGCCCGGGAGCGGTCGAGAAGCCATCCCCAGGAAGGAGACAGAGCTCTCCCAGCACCATGGCGCCGGCACTGGAACCGGCCAAAGGGGTGCCTCGCCGATAGGCCGCCTTCAGGGCGGCCCCGGCCGGAGTCTGGCAGAGCGCCTCCTGGGCAGCCCGAGGATCTCCCCCACAGAGGTAGATGGCGCTGGCCCGGTGGAGCTGGTTCAGCAGCACCGGGTCCTGGGCGTCGGCGCAAGACTGGATCTGGCAGCCCTCGACCGTGGCACCCAGCTCCTGGAAGTGGCGGGCGGCCCAGCTGACCTGGGTGTCGGGGATGTCTTGGGCGGCTGAGGTCACGACCGTGACCAGGGGTCGCTCAGCCCGCGCCAGCCACCAGCGGTCCGCGCTCTCGGCCTCCTGGTGCCATTCGTTACCGCCCAGCAGCATCAGGGTCCGTCCCCGGTTTCCTTCGGTCCCGCCCGGCTCCCTCGCCATCTCGCTATTCTCGGCCCGCGCCGGTGAGAGCCGCCCCGAAGCCACTGCTAGCATCGGCGAATGCTCCGGCTCCATGACACCCTGACCCGGGAGGTGCGAGCGGT
>DATDII010000093.1:0-8626 GCA_036521135.1 Candidatus Dormiibacterota bacterium
GAGGCACTGGCCGGACTGGTCCCCCTGCGCTGGGGTGAGATCCGCCTGGGAGGGCGCCGGCTGAGCTCGGCGAGCGTTCCCAAGACCGATCTCCGGCCGGGCCGGCGGGGTATCGGCCTGCTCCGCCAGAACGCCGGCCTCTTCCCCCACCTCACGGTCGAGCAGAACATCGCCTACGCGCCCGGCGTCGACCCGGCGGCGGCGAGGGCGACCGGGGTCCGACTCGGACTGGGGGGTCTGCTCGGAGCCCGGCCCAGGGGCCTTTCGGGAGGGGAGGCTCAGCGCGTGGCCCTGGCCCGAGCCCTGCAGACCGAGGTGCAGGTGATCTGCCTTGACGAGCCCTTCAACTCCCTCGACCGTCCCCTGGCCCGCGAGCTCCTTGACCTGCTCCTTGGCGAGCTCTCCGCCTCGGCGACATCGGCGGTGCTGGTTACCCACCAGCTCGAGGAGGCCCAGGCCTTCGCCGATCGGGTGGCGGTCCTCGACCGGGGCAGGATCCTCCAGGAGAGCGATCCCATCGACCTGGTCCTCCATCCCGCCAGCAGGGTGGTCGCCGAGCTGGTCGGCTATCGCGGCTTCCTCAGCTCAGGGGAGCAGACGATAGCGCTGCACCCTGACCGGCTCGAGGCCTTCCCCAGCGCCGGCGAGGGCAGGATCCCAGCCCGCGTGATCCGGGCTCGGCCCCAGGGGGCCCGGTTCGAACTGGAGCTCGAGGCGGTGGGGCGCTGGCGCGGGCGCTTTCGCCATAGCGCGGCCCGACCCGCGATCATCGGCGAGCAGATGTGGTTCGCCGCCCCTGACGCGCCCCTGTTCCCCTCGGAGGGGGAGTTTCACGGTGGCTGAGCAGGGGAGGGGCGGGCGGCGTCGGAGCGCCGACCCCGGCGCGGTCGAGGCCGGGCGCCGGCTCCGTCTCGCCCGGATGGCGGCCGGGCTCTCGCAGAGCCAGCTGGCGGAGACCTGCGGGGTCAGCCGCCAGGCCATCGCTGGCGCCGAGGCCGGGGTCTGGTCGCCCTCCCTAGCGGTGGCGCTCCAGCTGGCCCGGGCGCTGGGCGCCACCGTTGACCAGCTCTTCGCAACCGGGGCCAAGGGGCGCCCGGTCGCGGCCACCGCGCTCGCCCCAGGCGATCCCGGGGCCAGGGCCCGGATCACCAGGGTCTGGGACCGCTGGGTGTCGCTGCCGCTGGCCCGCGACCGAGCCCTGGTCGCGGGCTTCGCCCCCGCCAGCGGGGTGCTGGGGGCGGTTGCCGGATCGGCCCAGCTCTGGGGGGCGGGCCGATCACTGGTCGTCGCCGGCTGCGATCCCGCCCTGCCCCTCCTGGCCGGGCCGATCGCCGCCGCCGGTGAGGGCTGGTCGCTGGACTGGTGGTCCTGCGGCAGTGACGTGGCCCGGCGCCTGCTCGGGGATGGTCTGGTCCACGCTGCGGCGGTGCACTACCCCACCAGCCTGCCCCAGCCACGGAGGCGCCAACCCTCGGCCCGTCGGCTCGGCTTCGCCCGCTGGCGGGAGGGGCTGGTGCTCCGCCCGGGACAGAAAGGGCGGGTCAGGTCGGTGGCCGACGCGATCAGGCTCGGGCTGGTCTGGGTCAATCGGGAGCCCGGGGCCGAGGCGCGCCGCCTCCTCGATCAGCAGCTGGAGCTGCTCGGCTGCCGTCCTCCGTCCGTCCCCGGCTACCGGGTCGAGGCCTCCGGGCACCTCCAGGTGGCCAGTCTGGTCTCCTGTCGGGCAGCGGACGTGGGAGTCGCCACCGAGCCGGCCGCGCTCGCCTTCGGGCTCGACTTCATCCCCCTCTCCGAGGAGGAGTGCGCCCTGCTGGTGGCGCCCGAACGGCTCGATACCCCGGAGCTGCGGCTTCTGCTCACCGTCCTCGCCGGGCCCCAGCTCCGGCGGGAGCTGGACGCCCTGCCCGGCTACGACCCGACCATCGCCGGGGCCGAGCTCTGAGCTCTGGTCCCTTCCTTAGCCGCCGCCCCGATCGGGCCGGCTGGCGGGTCAGGGACGCCAGATCGTCTGGATGTTGGTGAACTCCCGGATCCCGAAGTGGTGCAGCTCCCGGCCGAAGCCGCTCCGCTTGACCCCACCGAAGGGCAGCCTGGCGTCGGAGTGGGTCATGCCGTTGACGAAGACTCCACCGGTGTCGAGCTCGGCGGCCAGGCGCATGCCGTGCTCGACGTCTCCGGTCCAGATGTTGCCGCCAAGGCCATAGCGGCTGTGATTGGCCAGCTCGAGACCCTCAGCCTCGCTGCCGAAGCGGGTCATGGCCGCGACCGGGCCGAAGGTCTCCTCGTCGAAGACGGCCATCCCCGGCCGGGCACCGCGGACCACGGTCGGGGGGTAGAAGAAGCCCCGGCCCTCGGGGAGCTCCCCGCCCAGCACCACCTCGCCGCCCGCCTCCCGGGAGCGCAGCACCTGCCCATGGAGACGCTGCCTCAGATCCTGGCGTGCGAGCGGGCCCAGCCGCGTCTCGCGGTCGAGCGGGTCGCCGACCCGAAGCTGGCCGGCCAGCTTCGCGAAGCGCTGCTCGAACTCGTCGGCAACCGTCTCGGCGACGAGGAAGCGCTTGGCCGCGATGCAGGTCTGGCCCGCGTTCTGGAAGCGGGCCCTGACCCCGATCTCCGCCGCCTGGGCCAGGTCGGCGTCGGCCAGGACCAGGAAGAAATCTGAGCCGCCCAGTTCCAGGACCGCCTTCTTCACCTCGCGCCCGGCGACCTCGGCGACTCGGCTTCCGGCGGTGTCGCTGCCGGTCAGGGTGACCGCCCGGACCCGGCGGTCGGCGAGCAGGCCGGGGACCGGCTCGGTCCCGATCACGAGCGCGCCGAGAGCGCCGTCGGGGAAGCCGGCCTCGGCGACCAGCTGCTCCAGGGTGAGGGCGGTGCCGAAGCAGTTGGGAGCGTGCTTGAGCAGGGCGGAATTGCCGGCCATCAGGGCGGGGGCGGCGAAGCGGAGGACCTGCCAGAGCGGGTAGTTCCAGGGCATGATCGCAAGGATCACCCCGAGCGGGCGGAAGGCGACCACGCTCCGGGGCGAGTCGGAGGGCGCCGGCTCGTCGGCGAGGAAGCCCGCCGCCTGGTGGGCGAAGTACTCGCAGGAGACAGCGCACTTGTCCACCTCGGCCTCGGCCTCGCTGAGCGGCTTGCCCATCTCCGAGGTGACCAGGTGGGCCAGCCGGTCCCGCTCCTGGCGGAGGAGCTGGGCCAGCCGCAGCATCCGCTCCTGGCGCCAGGCGACCGGCTGACGGCGGTTGACCTGAAAGGCGGCCTCGGCGGCGGCGACGGCGGACTCGACCTGGGCTGGCGCCAGGGCCGGGTACTCCCCGATCTGCTCCTCGGTCGCCGGGTTGACCGAGAAGAAGGTGCCGGTCTCGGCCTCGGTAACGCTCACTGGTGCCCGCCTCCGCTCCTGCTCAGCCAGGCCCGGCGACGGGCCTGAACTCCACCCCCAAGTCTGACATCTCAAGGCTGAGGTCGCCCCGCTCGGCGAGCAGCTCCAGATGGGCGGCGGTCTCGTTCACGGCCAGCATCTGGTTGAAGAGGTCGAGATCGACGAGCCGGCGCTCCCGCCGGGTCCAGGGCAGCGCCTCGGCCACCTCGGCCGCGGTCCTGAGCCCACTCAGGATTGCCTCCCGGCAGAGCCGGAGCCGGTCCCGGTGGTGCTCCAGGAGCTGGTCCACCCGCTGGCCGAGGTCGGTGAAGGTGGGACCGTGAGCGGGCAGGACCAGCCGGGCCGGGAGCTCCTTGACCAGCTCCAGGGAGCGCAGGAAGTGGAGGAGGGGAAGGCCGCCATCGGGGACCTCGACGCCGATCGACGGGGTGATGTGGGGCAGGACGTGGTCGCCGGCGAAGAGGATGCCTTCCGCCTCGTCCCAGAGGCAGAGGTGGCCCCGGGTGTGGCCCGGGGTGGGCAGGAGGGCGACGCGCCGGCCCGCCACCAGCAGCTCCCCGCCTGAGATGAAGATGTCGGGGAGGGGGCCGGGGCGAGGGATGTAGGCGTTGGCCTCCGCCTCCTGGTCCAGGGCCCGGACCAGTCCGCTGGCGCCGTGGCGGAGCTGGCGGGCCCGGGTCCGCCGCCGCGCCAGGGCCGGGTTGGTCGCCAGGAGCTCAGCCGTCTCGCGGTCGCCGAGCCCGAGCAGCACCAGGGCCCGCCCCGCCTCCCTGATCCTCGCGGCCGATCCCAGGTGGTCGCCGTGGACGTGGGTGGCAAAGACCTGCCGGATCGAGGCGATGCTGCTGCCCAGGCGCGAGAGCGAGCTGACCAGTGCATCCCAGGTCCGGGCGTCGGCCCAGCCGCAGTCGATCAGGAGGTCGCCGGCACCGGTCCGCCAGAGGTAGGCGTTGACGGCCCGGAGGGCGTCGTTGGGGAGGGGCAGGGGGATCCGGAAGATCCCGTCGGCGACCTCTTCAGGGCCGCTCTCGGCCCAGGCGGCCGAGCTCGGGACATAGCTGCTCAAGCCTGTTGGCGGGCTGGCTCGGCGGGCGCGGGCTGGCCTTGGTCGGGTTCGTCCGAGCTGGCAATGATCGCCCGGTTGACCGCGGCCAGGTCGAGCACCCGGTGGGATCGGATCTGGAGCTGGCAGGTGAGCAGGCCCGCTCCCTCGGTGGTGAGCCGGATCGGTCGCAGGGTCACGCTCTCGCCCGGCCCGAGCTGGAGCGACTGGGTCAGCTCCCGGTGGAGCCGGGTCAGCTGGACCCCGGGCGGGAGCAGGAGCTCCATGTCCAGCTGGATCGGCACATGGGTCACGGTCAGGGCCGAGGCCAGGGCCGCGCTGTTGGGAATGCGCACCAGCCGGCCGCCGACGTCGAGGGTGGTGTAGACCACCCCGATCTGGGTGATCACCCCGGAGTAGTCATAGCCACCGAAGAGGTAGGTCCGCAGGTGGACCCAGCTGCCCACGGTGAAGGGCCGGGCCATCAGCAGGACGATTCCGGCGAAGACGCTCGAGAGCGAGGTCTGGGCCGCCACCCCGACGACCACGCCGATGATCGCCCCCGCGGCCAGCAGGCCGCCGAGGTTGATGTTGAGGGCGGAGAGGACTCCCAGTCCCAGGACGACGTAGAGGCACCAGGTGACGACCGGGCGCCAGCCGGAGAGCCCCGACCCCCGGAGCCGGTAGAAGCCCCTGGCGACCAGGGAGCGAATCGCGATCCCACCGAGGACCACGGCCAGCAGCAGGATCCCGAGCTGGAGCTCGGTCCGGTAGTGCTTGGGGACCAGGGCGAGCAGTTCCGGGCGCACCGTGAAGAGGGCCGCCAGGAGCACCACGGCAGCCATCGCGGCCACCCAGGACCCGCGCCGCTCCTGGGTGAGGGTGGGCGAGGGTGCGATCACCCGCCCATGCTGCCAGAGAGCAGGCCCGGGACGCAGATCGGCTCCCTGCCCCCGGACCGGCACATCCAGCGGTCCGACCGGCCCACCCGCCCGCTATATTCGGCTTCAGCTCATGGATGCATCGGTCTCGCTCGAGGGACCCCAGGAAGACTTCGATCAGCTCGCGGCCTCGCTGCGGGCCGACTCCTCTGACCTCAGCACCTTCCTCGAGGTGATGGCGGGGAAGTTCGAGGCGGCGCTGCCCGGTCGGACCCGGGTGGAGCGTGAGGGTGGCCGGCTCCGGCGCCACCGTCCGGTCAAGCGGGTCAGCCTGGAGCTGGGCGAGGTCCGCTTCGAGCTGGCCCGCTCCGGGGGCGCGATCGTGGCCCAGTGCACCCGGGTCGTCCGGGGCATCGCCCTCAAGACCGAGCAGCTCAACCTCGACGCCTGGGTGGTCGAGCTGGCCCAGGCGCTCTCGGTCCAGGCCTCGGCCAGCAGCTTGGACCGGGTCGCCCTGGAACGGCTCCTCAGCTGATGCGCTTCCTCCGCCGCGGCTCCGGCCCGAGCGAGCCTGCCGAGGATGCGGCGCTCCGGCTGGCCCGCGCCGAGCGTAGCCGGCAGCTGGTCGAGGGCGGGGGGATCCCGATCGAGGCGGAGGAGCGGATCCGGCGCCACCTGGCAGAGGGGGGTGCTTGGACCTCGGACCTGTCCGTAGACGAGCTGGCTGCCCTGAGCGGCCTCGGCTATCAGCCGGTGGCCCAGGTGCTGGGCAGCTCGCTCTACCGGCTCGGGTGGATCAACACCGGCTGGAACCAGGGTCCCGGGATCGGGATCGGGATGCGCGGGGCCTACGCCTGGGGGGCGATGCAGCCCGAGGAGAACAGCGCCCTGACCCGCTCCCTGCTCGAGGCCCGGGCCCGGGCCGTGCACCGGCTCGAGCTCGAGGCGCAGGGCCTCCATGCCGACGGGGTGGTCGGGGTCCGGCTCAAGGTCAGCCACTGGGACTGGGCCCAGGGCATGTCGGAGTTCACGGTGCTGGGCACGGCCGTCCGCCGGATCGACGGGCCTCACGAGGCGGAGCCGTTCACCTCGACCCTGACCGGCCAGGACCTGGCCAAGCTGTTCTCCACTGGCTACTTCCCGCTCCGCCTGGTGATGGGGGCAAGCGCCCAGCAGGCGGTGGCCATCTTCGGCCGGGGCTTCGGGGGGTACGCCGCCTGGACCAACAGCGAGATCGGCGCCTTCAGCCGGGCCATGCACCAGGCCCAGACCGCCTCGCGCCAGCGGATCGGGCTCGAGGCGGGGCAGGCGGGCGCCAACGGGGTGGTGGGAGTGGACTTCAGCTCCCAGGTGATCGAATACGGAACCGGATCGGAGGCCGTGCTGGGGCGGATCGTGGAGTGGGTGATCCTGGGCACCGCCGTGGTGGCGCGGCCCGGGGGGCTGGCCGCTCCGCCGCCGACGCTGGTCATGCCGCTCAGACCAAGGAGGACCGCCGATGTCGGATCAACTGGCCCCTAAACCGGACATTCCCGAGGATGCCGTCCGCCGGCTCCGGGAGATGCGCAGCGGGGAGGGTCATCCCGGGCTGTTCACCAGCGACCTCTCGATCTCCGAGTTCCTCCTGGTCAAGGAGGCGGGCTTCGACCCGGTCGGGCTGGTGATCGGGAGCTCGATCTACCACATCGGGCTCCAGATCGCCAACTATCGCCAGAACCAGGAGCTCCAGGTTTTGAGCCAGGCCATGTACCAGGCCCGCGAGCTGGCGATGAGCCGGATGGAGGAGGAGGCCGACGCCCTCGGGGCGGACGGCATCGTCGGAGTCCGGCTCGACATCAACCGCTACGAGTGGGGCCAGGGCCTGGCCGAGTTCATGGCCGTGGGCACCGCCGTGCGCAGCCAAAAGGGGAGCATGCGCACCAACAAGAACAAGCCCTTCACCTCGGACCTGTCGGGGCAGGACTTCTGGACCCTGCTCCAGGCGGGCTACGCGCCGCTGGCCCTGGTGATGGGCTCCTGCGTCTACCACGTCGCCCACCAGGGGCTGGGGCAGTGGATGCGCAGCGTCGGTCAGAACCAGGAGATGCCCAACTTCACCCAGGCCCTCTACGACGCGCGCGAGCTGGCCATGGAGCGGATGCAGACCGAGGCCGAGGAGGTTGCCGCCGAGGGCATCGTGGGGGCTCAGATCCGGGAGAGCAACCACGGCTGGGGCAGCCACGTGATCGAGTTCTTCGCCGTGGGCACGGCGGTCAAGCCGACCAGGGACGACCACCGGATCACCGCGCCCCAGCTGGTGCTCTCGCTGGACCAGTAGGTGGGGCCTGCCGGGGCCAAGGGGCCCGGGCTGGTCCTGCTCTACGACGACCTCTTCCTTGAGCACTCGAGCCCGGGGCATCCCGAGTCGCCAGAGCGGCTCCTGGCCATCCGGGCCAGGCTCACCTCGGAGCCGGCGCTCGGTCGCTGCCGCTGGCAGAGCGCCCCGAGCGCGATCGAGGAGGACGTCCGGCTGATCCACAGCGGGCGGCACCTGGCCCGGGTCCAAGAGCTGTCCGACGCCGGCGGCGGCTGGCTCGACCCCGACACCTATTGCGGCAAGAGGTCGTTCCAGGTCGCCCTCCGCGCCCTCGGGGTCGCCATGGCGGCGGTCGAGGTCGCCACCGGCGAGGAGCCGGCGCCCGCCTTGGCGCTGGTCCGGCCGCCGGGGCACCACGCCACCCCGGAACAGGCGATGGGCTTCTGCCTCTTCAACAACGCCGCGGTTGCGGTCCGCCACGCCCAGCGCCGGCTCGGGATTGGGCGGGTCGCGGTGGTCGACCTCGACGTTCACCACGGCAACGGCACCCAGGACGCCTTCTACCAGGACGGGAGGGTTCTCTACTGCTCCCTGCACCAGCTCCCGCTCTACCCCGGGACCGGCCTCGCCTCCGAGCATGGCACCGGAGCCGGGCTCGGGGCCAACCTCAACGTTCCCCTGCCACACGGAAGCGGCCCTCGAGCCTGGCTCGCGGCCCTGCGCCAGCAGGTCCTTCCCGCCCTCCACCGGCACCGGCCTGAGCTGATCCTGGTCAGCGCGGGCTTCGACGCCCTGGCCGGCGACCCCCTGGCCCAGCTCGAGCTGGATCCCGAGGCCTACGCCGCTGCGGCGGAGCTCCTGATCGAGGCGGCGGCCGAGCTGGGAGCCGCGCCCACCGTCTGGTTGCTGGAGGGCGGCTACCACCTTGAGCGGATGCCCGAGGCGGTCCGCAGGTGCGCCCTTTTGCTCGACCAGGCAGCCCGCGCCTGAGCCCGTTCGTCGCCGTGGACGAGCGCTAGCATGGCCTG
>DATDII010000094.1:0-3823 GCA_036521135.1 Candidatus Dormiibacterota bacterium
GCTGGGCGCCGAGGGGCGGGCCCGGACCGGGCGGGGGACGACCACCCGGGGAGGCGGCGGGGTGCCGACCGCGAGCAGGTCGGCCAGCCGCTCCCAGCCGAACTCCTCCTGACCGATGCGGACCAGGCGGACGAAGCAGTCCGCCGTCGCCTCGGCGTCGGCGAGCGCGTAGTGGGGCTTGCGATGGCTGACCCCGAGCCGCTCGCAGAGCCGCTCCAGCCCGATCGTGTCCTTGAGCTGGAAGAGGAACCCGGCCACCCGGGAGGTGTCGAGGTGGTGGTTGTCGAGGGGGCGGCCGAGGGCCTTGGCCACCAGGCGGGTGTCGAAGCCGTCGGCGGAATGCTCGATCAGCACCGACCCCTGGGCCAGCTCGGCGAAGGCGGTCGCCACCTGGTGCAGCGTCGGGGCTCCCCCCAGCATCGAGCTGTTGATGCCGTGGACCCGCCTGGCATAGGGGTTGATGTGGTCGGCGGTGTGGACCAGGCTCTCCAGCGAGATCCGCGGCTCGGGGGGGCGGTCGTCCTCGCCCAGGTAGAAGCGGACCGCCCCGAGCTCGACCATGCGGTGGGGGAAGTGCCCAGTGGTCTCGCAGTCGAGCGCCACGAAGTTGAGATCGGCGAGGGGGGTCTCGGCGCCGGGCGCATCCGGCGCCGCTCCCGAGCCGAGCGGCCCCAGGGCCTCCGGGTTGTGGAAGGGCGCATCCTCAGGGGAGGCCGGGCCCAAGCGGGGGATCAGGTGCTCGCCGGGCCCGGCGAAGCCGCGCTGGCGCCCGCGCCTTACGCGCGCTTGACCGGGCGGCGTCGCCGCCGGCGCCTCGGCGCCCGGGTTCGGAAGTGGACGGTCCACCGAACCATCCTATCGGTGTGCCCGCCCGAACCCGCCCGATCCTGGCCCGTCTGATCGGGAGATGGACCACTGCGGGATATACTCGAGCGCAGTTTGCCCTTCCTCGCCACCGGGCTCAGCCACCACCTGGCGCCCCTACCGGTCCGCGAGCGGCTCCACCTGGACGAGCCTCAGATCGTGGAGTCGCTGCGGGCTCTGATCGGCCATGCCGGCCTGACCGGTGCCGTCTGCCTCAGCACCTGCAACCGGACCGAGTTCTACGTCACCACCCGCGATGACCGCCAGAGCCGGCAGACTACGGCCCGGTTCTTCCACTATCTCTCGCCGGGGCCAAGCTACGGCGAGCTGGTCTACCGCCACCTGGGCCGGGCCGGGCTGCAGCACACCTTCCGGGTGGCGAGCGGCCTCGACAGCGTGGTGCTGGGCGAGGCCCAGGTCCTGGCCCAGTTCAAGCGGGCCCACCGGCTGGCCCAGCAGGCGGGCACGGTCGACGCCGAGCTCGACCTGGTCATGCGCCGGGCGGTCGAGACCGCCAAGCGGGTGCGCACCTCGACCGGCATCTCAAAGCAGGCGGTCGGCTACGGCCAGGCCGCCCTCGAGGCGGCCCGGGGCCACGTCGGTGACCTCCAGGGCAAGGGAGCTGTGATCGTGGGCGCGGGCAGCGTCGGCAGCGCCACCGGCCGGCTCCTGCGCCGGGCCGGCGCCGGGCCCCTCTACGTGGTCCGGAGGGGGCACAAGGCGGAGGTGCTGGCCCGCTCGCTCGCGGCCGACCTGGTCGAGCTCGATCGCCTCCCCGAGCTGGCACCGACGCTCAGGGTGATCGTCGCCAGCACCAGCAGCGAGGAGCGGGTGGTCAGCCGGGAGCTGATCGCCCGGGTCCGCCTCGCCCAGAGCCCGGGCGACGACCTCCTCATCCTCGACCTGGCCGTGCCCCGCGACGTCGAGCCCGAGGCGGCAGACCTGGAGGGCGTGACCCTGCTCGACCTCGACCGCTTGGGCGAGGTGATCCAGCACAACCTGACCCAGAGGGAGCGTCACCGCCCCGCCGCCGAGGTGGTGGTCGACGCGGCGGTGGCGGAGCTCGAGGTCGAGCTGGGGCGGCGGGCCGCCGTCCCCCTGATCACGGCCCTGGTCGACCGCGCCGAGCTGGTCCGCCAGGGGGAGCTGGCCCGGACCCTCTCCCGGATGCGGCCGCTGAGCCAGGAGGAGCAGGCGCACCTGGAACGACTCACCCAGGCGATCGCGGCCAAGCTGCTCCACCATCCGATCGCGTTCCTGCGCCAGCACGCCGAGGACCCCGAGCGGCGCCAGCTGGTCGAGGAGGCCTTCGGGCTGGAGGGGGCCCGGGACGATTGATCGCGCTCGCCACCAGGGGGAGCGCCCTCGCCCGGGTCCAGGCCGAGCTGGTCTTGGTCAGCCTCCGGGCCCGGTTTCCGCAAGAGCAGTTCAAGGCGGTGGTGGTCGACTCCGACGGTGACCTGAGCTCCGCTCCGCTGGCGCCGGACCAGCCCGGACAGGGCTGGTTCACCTCGAGGCTGGAGAGGGCCCTCCTCGAGGGCGAGGTCGACGGTGCCGTCCACAGCGCCAAGGACCTGCCCACCGACCTTGGCGACGAACTGGTGATCGCCGCCTTCATGCCCCGGGCGGACCCCAGGGACGCCCTGGTCGCCTCCCTGCCGGTGGGCCTGGCCGAGCTCCCACTGGGCGCGCGGGTGGGCACGTCTTCTCCCCGGCGCACCGCCCAGCTGCTGGCGCTCCGGCCCGACC
The DNA here is from genome assembly GCA_036521135.1 of Candidatus Dormiibacterota bacterium. GTDB lineage: Bacteria > Chloroflexota > Dormibacteria > Aeolococcales > Bog-877 > Bog-877. Next base: position 2,614 of record DATDII010000094.1, read on the forward strand.
TGCGGATGTCTCCGATCCGGGGCAACGTGGACACCCGCGTTCGCAAGGTCCGGGCGGGCGAGTTCGACGGCTGCGTGATCGCGCTGGCCGGGCTGGCGCGCCTAGATCGCGGCGGCGAGGCCCAGCCCCTCGACCCCGAGCGGGAGTGCACCCCCGCCCCCGCCCAGGGCGCGGTCGCCCTCCAGGCCCGGGCGGGCAGCCGGCTGGCGGAGATGGCGGCGGAGGTCGACGACCCGACGACCCGGAGCTGCGTCGAGGCGGAGCGGCTGGTCCTGACCCGGATGGGAGGCGGCTGCCGGCTGCCTCTCGGCGCCCTGGCGGAGCCGCTCGGCCAGGGCAAAGCCCGGCTGGTCGTGGCCTGGGCTCCCGAGCCCGGCGAGGGCGTCCAGCGCGCGACCGGTGAGGCCGCCATCGCTGACCTGCCCCAGCTGGCGGTTCGCCTGGCGGGCCAGCTCCGCTGACCAGCGCCAGCCTCCGGGGCCGGCGGATCCTGGTGACCCGGGCAGCCCACCAGGCGGAGGAGCTGCTCGACCTCCTCCGGGCCCGGGGGGCCCTGCCCCTCTCGGTGCCGGTGCTGGAGCTGGAACCCCTGCTCGGCGAGGCCGAGCTGGCCCTTCTCAGGGAGGGGATCCAGGGCGGGCGCTGGGATGACGTCGTCTTCACCAGCGCCAACGCGGTCCGACTGGTCCTGCCCCGGGTTGGCGCGGAGCCGCCGGCTATCCGGGTGTTCGCGATCGGGCCGGGCACCGCCGCGTTGGTCGAGGGTCTGGGCTGGCCGGTCGAGGCGCTCCCCGAGAGCTTCATCGCCGAGTCGCTGGCGGAGCGCTTGGTCGCCGATGGGGTCAGCGGGCGGCGCCTCCTCCTGCCCAAGGCCGCCGGGGCCCGCCCCGTGCTTCCCCGCCGCCTCGAGGCGGCGGGCGCCCTTGTCGAGGAGGTCGAGGTCTACCGGATGCGCCCGGCGCTGAGGGCGAGCTTGGCGCTGGAGCGAGCTCTGGCCGAGCCCGAGCTCGACGCCGTGGTCTTTGCCAGTGCCAGCTCGGTCGAGGGCTTCCGCACCCTCCACCGGGAGCCGGAGCTGCCCCCCGCGGTGCTGGTCGCCTGCATCGGGCCGATCACGGCTGAGGCCGCAATCCGAGCAGGGATCAGGCCTGGGCTGGTTGCCGAGGAGCACTCGCTCCTGGGCCTGGTGGCGGCGCTGGAGAAGGCGCTT
>DATDII010000095.1:0-4408 GCA_036521135.1 Candidatus Dormiibacterota bacterium
GCCCCACTTGAGGAGGCGCCAGAGTGGATTACGCGGTGATCGTCGACGGGATCCGGACCCCGATCGGGAGGTACGGCGGGGTCCTTGCCGGTGAGCGTCCCGACGACCTCGCCGCTCTCGTCCTGAGGGCCCTGGTCGAGCGGGTGGGCCTCGACCCCAGCGAGTTGGAGGACGTCTATCTCGGGTGTGCCAACCAGGCAGGCGAGGACAACCGCGACGTGGCCCGGATGGCCCTGCTCCTGGCCGGCTTCCCGGTCGAGGTCGCCGGCTGCACCGTCAACCGGCTCTGCGGCAGTGGCCTCCAAGCGGTGGCCGATGCGGCCCGGGCGATCGGGCACGGCGATGGGGCGGCGATCGTCGCGGGTGGGGTTGAGTCGATGAGCCGGGCCCCCTGGGTGACGGCCAAGCCCGACCGGGCCTTCGCCCGGGGTGAGAGGGTGCTTCACGACACCGCCTTGGGCTGGCGCTTCATCAACCCCCGGCTCGAGGCGATCTATGGCACTGACTCGATGGGCCAGACCGCCGAGAACGTGGCCCAGATGTTCTCGATCGGGCGCGAGGCCCAGGACCGGTTCGCCCTGGCCAGCCACCAGCGAGCGGTGGCGGCGCAGCAGGGCGGTGCCTTCGCCGCCGAGCTGGTCCCAGTCGAGACGTCCCACGGCCCGGTCACGGCCGACGAGTGCCCTCGGGCCGACTCTTCCCTAGAGAGGCTGGGTCAGCTCAAGCCGGCGTTCGCCTCGGCCGGGACCGTGACCGCCGGCAACTCGAGTCCCCTCAACGACGGGGCGGCGGCTCTGCTCCTGACCAGCCCCCAGTTCGCAGAGAGCCACGAACTCAAGCCAATGGCGGCAATCCGAGGCATGGCCGTGGCCGGGGTCCCGCCCCGGATCATGGGGATGGGACCGGTGCCGGCGACTAGGAAGGCACTCGAGCGCGCCCATCTCAGCCTGGACGACATCAGCCGGATCGAGCTCAACGAGGCCTTCGCCGCCCAGTCGCTGGCGGTGCTCGGCGAGCTCGGCCTCAGCCCCGATGACGAGCGGGTGAACCCCAACGGGGGCGCGATCGCACTTGGCCACCCGCTCGGGTGCTCGGGCAGTAGGATCCTGGTCACGCTGATCCATGAGCTGCGGCGCCACCAGCTCAGGTTCGGGCTGGTGACCATGTGTATCGGGGTCGGGCAGGGTATCGCCATGGTGGTCGAGAATCTCGTCTGATCCGTAGCCGGCGCGGGGGGCGCCCAGTCCCGACGTCCAACCCAGGATCCGAGGAGATGACCGGAATGTCGAAGGCAGACGAGGTTGCCCGCGAGTACCTGCGCCAGAACGCGGTGCTCGATCCGATCTCAGCTTCCGGCCGTGGGCTGATCGGCTACGACGGCGAGCTGACCGACTACTCGCCGGCCGGCGAGGAGGCCCGCGCCGAGCTCGCCCGCGCCACCCTTGCCCAGGTAGAGGACCTTCGCCCCGAGGGAGATCGGGATCGGGTGGCGGTCGCGGTGATGCGCGACCGCCTCCAGGTGGAGGTCGACCTCTATCAGTCGGGTGATTGGATGAGGGCCCTGCGGGACTTCGGGCCGATGATCGCCACCAGCCGGGTCTTCGACCTGATGGGACGCCGGGATGACGCGGACTGGGAGCGGATCGCCGAGCGGATGGAGAAGGTGGGGGACTGTCTGGAGGGGATCCGGTCAACCCTGGAATTGGGTGTCAGCCGCAACCTCGTCTCCGCCCGTCACCAGGTGGAGATCTCAGCGGGCCGAGCCCGGAAGTGGGCCGGGTCCGACCGCAACCAGGGGTTCTTCCGCGGCCTGGCGGGTGAGTATCCCGGGACCAGCGGCCAGCTCCAGGGACGCCTCTCACGGGCCGCCGGGAAGGCCGACCGGGCCTACCTGGAATTCGCTGACTACCTCGACGAGAGCTACGCCGGCCACGCCCGGGCCGAGGATGGCTGCGGCGCCGAGCTCTACCAGCTCAACTGTCGGGTCTTCAACGGCATCGAGATCGACCTGGAGGAGACCTACCGCTGGGGCTGGGAGGAGCTGGGCCGGATCGAGCGGGAGATGGCTGAGACGGCGGAGCGGATCGCGCCCGGACGAGCTCTCGACGAGGTGATCCGAATCTTGGACGAGGATCCCGCCCGGGCGATCCAGGGTGAGGCGAACTTCCACGCCTGGAACCAGGCCTTCCTCGACCAGACCATCGCCGACCTGAACGGGGTCCACTTCGATATCCCCGAGCCGGTCCAGCGGGTGGAGGCGATGATCGCCCCGCCCGGCGGCAGTCCCGCGATGTACTACACGCCGCCGGCCGAGGACTTCAGCCGCCCGGGACGGACCTGGTACCCGACACTCGGCCGAGACCACTTCCCCCTCTGGACCGAGATCTCCACCGCCTACCACGAGGGGGTGCCCGGGCACCACCTTCAGCTGGGCCATGTCTGCTGGCTCGGGCAGCGCCTCAACCCCTTCCAGGGACTGCTCGGCCTGATGTCGGGCCACGCCGAGGGGTGGGCCCTCTACGCCGAGCGGCTGATGGGTGAGCTGGGCTACCTCGAGAATCCCGACCACTACCTCGGGATGCTGGCCAACCAGGCATTCCGGGCCGCCCGGGTGGTCCTCGACATCGGTCTCCATCTCCAGCTGGCGATCCCTGACGACCAGGCCTTCCACCCGGGCGAGGTCTGGTCGCGGCAGCTGGCGGTTGAGTTCCTGGTCCTGAAGTCGGGCCGCCCGGAGGACTTCTGCAAGGGCGAGGTCGCCCGCTACCTCGGCATGCCCGGCCAGGCCATCTCCTACAAGCTCGGTGAGCGGGTCTGGCTCGAGGTCCGCGACGAGGCGCGCCGATCCTGGGGAGCTGACTTCAGCCTCAAGGCCTTCCACCGTCAGGCGCTCGACCTCGGGGCGGTCGGCCTCCAGCAGCTCCGGGAGCAGATGCTCGAGCCCCGTCCCGGGCCGCTCCCGGCCGACTGATCGGCGGACCGCCAGATTTGGCGCAGACTGGATCGGCAGTGGACCTCCCTCGAATCGAGAACCTGATCCTGGCCAACCATGTCGAGGCCGTCAACGGGCTCCTCTACATCTCCGGGGGCGGCTGGACCGACCACTGGCGGCCGGCGGCCGCCAACCCCGGCCAACCGGTCGTGAGCCACCTCGGGGTGGGGGTGACCGTGCTGGTTCCCTGGACCGCCAGCGGCCAGCCCTATCCGCTCTCGGTGGCGGTCCAGGACTCGGTAGGGAACCAGGTCGCCGGCATGCTCGCCCAGCTTGGCTCGACCAGGCCGCCCGGGCTCCCGACCGGGGCCGACCTCCGCAGCGTCCTGGCGCTGGCCCTCAACCTGGTCTTTCCCCAGAGTGGGGAGTATCGGCTGGTGGCCACCCTCGCTGATCAGGACACGCGGACGGTCGACTTTCGGGTCCATGACGTGCTGCCGACGCCGGCCGTCCAGCCGACCCTGAACTAGCCGTCGGGCCCGGCTCTAGACTGGCCTCGTGTCACTTCCCACCGAGGGGGGCCGGGCGCCCTTCCTCGGGTTCGAGACCTGGTACCGGATCGTGGGCGACCTCGTTCCCGGTGAGGACGGCCCCGCCCCGGTGGTGCTGCTCCACGGCGGCCCGGGTGCGACCCACGACTACCTGGCCCCGCTTGCCGAGCTGGCTCGGGAAGGTCGGGCGGTCGTCTTCTACGACCAGCTGGGTAACGGCCACTCGAGTCACCTGCCCAGCCGAGGCTCGGAGTTCTGGACGGTCCAGCTGTTCCTGGATGAGCTGGCGAACCTCCTCAACCACCTCGGGATCACCGAGCGGTACCACATCCTTGGCCAATCGTGGGGCGGGTTCCTGGCCCAGGAGCACGCCCTGACTCAGCCCGGCGGCCTGTTGTCGCTGGTGCTGTCCAACACCGCCGCGTCATTTCCGGACTTCGTGGCCGAGGCCGACAAGCTGCGCCAGGATCTGCCCCCCGAGGTCCAGGCGACCCTGCTGCGTCACGAGGCGGCGGGAACCACCGACGACCCCGAGTACCGGGACGCGTGCGACGTCTTCTACCACCGCCATCTCTGCCGGCTCGACCCCTGGCCCGACGGCGTCAGCGAGGGCCTGGCTCAGATCGATGCCGACCCCACCGTGTACCACACCATGAACGGGCCGTCCGAATTCCACGTCATCGGGTCGATCAAGGATTGGAGCGCGGAGGAACGGCTCGGAGAGATCCGCCTGCCCACCCTGCTCCTCTCCGGCCGCTACGACGAGGCGACCCCGGCTCTCCAGGACGTCCTCCGGCGGGGCATCGCCGGCAGCCACCAGGTCATCTTCGAGAACTCGTCCCACCTCCCCTTCTGGGAGGAGCCGGACGCCTACCTGGCGGTGGTCGGGGAGTGGCTCCGCCAGCACGACTGAGGAGTGCCGGTT
>DATDII010000096.1:0-5845 GCA_036521135.1 Candidatus Dormiibacterota bacterium
AAGCCGGCCCGTTCCGCTAGTTCGACGTTGGGCTCGGCCCCAACGCACACCAGCACTAGGTCGCAGGGGAGCAGGCGGCCCCCCTCCAGCTCCACCTGTTCCACCTGGGATCCCCCCAGGAAGCCGACAGGCGCGGCACCGACCAGAAGCTCCACCCCCGCGTCCCGGTGGAGGCCGGTACAAAAGGCGCCGACCAGCGGACCGAGCGGCGCCAGCAGCGCGGGACCGGCTTCTACCAGCGTCACCGGGCAGCCCTGCTGGCGGGCGGCGGCAGCGAGCTCCGAGCCGAGGAATCCGCCCCCGACCACCACCACCTGAGGCCGGTGCTGGAGGGCCTCTCGGAGCGACTCGGCGTCGGACAGGGTCCGGTAGCTGAGGACGCCGGGGAGCCCGGCCCCGGGGAGCGCCAGGGTGCGAGGCCGGGAACCGGTCGCCAGCAGCATCCGATCGAAGTCGAGCGTCTCGCCGTCGCTCAGGTGCAGCCTTGAACGCCCGGGATCCAGCTCGGTGACGGCGACCGATGGCCGCCACTCGATGCCGAGCTCAGCGTAGGTGGCGGCGGGCTGCAGGTAGAGCTTGTCGGCGGCGAGCCCGCCGGTCAGGAAGGCCTTGGACAGCGGAGGCCGCTCGTAGGGGGGCTCCGCCTCCTCGCCGAGCAGGACGATCCGGCCCTCGAAGCCGCGATCGCGCAGTGACCGGGCTGCCCGGCCTCCGGCCATTCCGGCGCCGACGACACAGAAGGTGCGGCTCGGCATCTCGCCCAGACTACCCGGGCACACCTATCCTTCCCCCATGCCCGCCCCGGGAGCCCTGGCGCCGACGGTGGCCCGCGCCGCCGGGCGGGAGATGGTCCTGGTCGTTCCCCGGGAGCTGGCTCTGCCCCGCGGATCCTGGCATGGCCTGCGCCTGGGGGGGGTCGAGGAGCTGCTCCAGACGGTGGGGGAGCGGGGTGAGTTCCGGCCTCGCTCGGACGTCGAGGCCGAGCCAGAGTGGCAGCAGATCATCCCCCACCTGGTGGTCCGGGACCGCGACCGGGTGCTGACCATGCGCCGCCTCCGGGCCGGAAGCGAGCCTCGGCTCCGGGGCCAGGTCACCCTGGGGGTCGGGGGCCACATCAACGCCAGCGACGGCGACCGCCAGACCGCCTGGTCGGCCGGGTGCCTCAGGGAGTGGGGTGAGGAGGTGGTCTGCGACCGGGAGGTGACCGGCCATGCCGTGGGCCTGCTCAAGGACGACGCCGGCGCGGTCGGCCGGGTCCACCTCGGGGTGCTCATCCTGGTGGATGCCGAGGCGGCCCGGATCGAGGTCAGGGAGCGGGACAAGCTGGAGGGGCGGATGGCCGGGATCGAGGAGCTCGGCGTCTACTACCTGGAGATGGAGACGTGGTCGCAGTTCGTCTACGACGCCGTTCTCCAGGGCCCACTCGACGCATCTGCCAATGGCCTTCCCCTGGCCCTGCCGCGCTCCCGGCCGGAGCCGGCGCCGAGGTGATGCCCCGCCTCTGGGGCCAGGGGTGGCCCCATCTATACTGAACTGAGTGAGGACAGTTTCGAGATGAGCGTCAAGGTGCGGGTCCCGAGCCCGCTCCGCCAGCTGACCGGAGGCGCCCCCGAGGTCGAGGTCGAGGGTGCCACCGTGGCCGCCGCCCTGGACGACCTGGAGCGGCGCTACCCCGGCTTCCGGCCTCGCATCTTCGAGCCCGATGGCGGTGGACTGCGTCACTTCGTCAACGTCTACCGCAACGACGACGACATCCGCACCGCTGGTGGGCTGGAGGCCGCGCTTGGCCCGGGCGACCAACTCAGCATCGTCCCTGCGGTCGCCGGAGGTGCCTAGCTCCAGATCGGCTCGGGTCGAGGACCTGGCCAGAGCCGTCGCCCGGGTCGTGCCCGAGCCCAGCACCTGGCTCGGCGGCCGCCGCCTCCCTCCCGGTTCGCTCCTGGCGGTCGCCATGAGCGGTGGGGTGGACAGCTCCGTCGCCGCCGCCCTGGCGGTCGCCGCGGGGGTGGACACCGTTGGGGTGACGATGCGGCTCTGGGGCACCGAGGAGATGGAGCGGGGAGAGGGTGGCTGCTGCTCCATCGACGCGGTCGAGGACGCCCGCCGGGTCTGCCACCGGCTCGGCATCCCCCACTACGTACTCAACCTGGCGGACCACTTCAAGGAGCGCGTGGTTGGAGATTTCCTGACCCAGTACCAGGCCGGGCGCACCCCCAACCCCTGCATTCGCTGCAACGAGCAGGTCAAGTTCGCCGAGCTCTGGCGCCGCCTCGGCGCCGTGGGCGCGACCCACATCGCCAGCGGCCACTACGCTCAGGTCCGCGAGCTTGCGGGTGGTAGCTGCACCCTGCACCGGGCCAGCGACCGGCGCAAGGACCAGTCCTACACCCTCTATCGGAGTGAGCAGCGGCTGCTGCGCAAGCTGGTGCTGCCCCTGGGCCAGCTGGCCAAGCCCACGGTGCGCGCCCTAGCCGAGGAGCTGGGCCTGGGCGTCGCCCACAAGCCTGACTCGCAGGAGCTCTGCTTCGTCGGCGGGGGCGACCACCGCCAGGTGCTGGCCCAGGAGCTGGCGGGCCAGTTCCAGCCCGGCCCGATCACGGATCTGGAGGGCCAGGAGCTGGGCCGCCATCGGGGGCTGCCCTTCTACACCGTGGGCCAGCGTCAGGGCCTGGGCCTGGCGGTGCGCGACCCGTCCAGCCAGCCCCAGTACGTGGTCCGGGTCGACCTGGCCCACAACACCCTGGTGGTCGGGCCCTGGCGCACCCTGCTCCAGGGCCAGTGCCGGCTCAGCGGCTGCGTCCTCCTCGACGACCTCGAGGGATCCGCCCAGCTCCCAGGCGAGGCCCAGCTGCGGGCCCACGGCCAGCCGGTTTGGGCCCGCTGGCTGAGCGGGCCGGGGGACACGGCCACGGTCCAGTTCGGAGAGCCCCAAGCTGGGATAGCGCCAGGTCAGTCTTTGGTTCTCTACGATGGAGACCGAGTCCTGGCGGGCGGAGAGATCGCCCTCAACGAGCATGCGGAGTTTGCCTGATGGCCTGGCCGGTAACCGCGATCCTGCTCCTGAGCGCCCTAGTTGGCTGCTGGCTCGCCTGCGCCGCGGCCCAGGTGGCTAGGGCCCAGCGGAGCCGGCCCCTGGCCCTGGTGGCGGTGGCGGTCCTGATCAGCCTGGTGGCCGAGGTGGCGGCGCTCAACGGATCAGCCCCGGGCGGGAGTGTCGGCGGCCTCGGGGTGGTCACCCTGTTCCTGGCCGGTGTCGCCCTGGCGGCGTTTGCCGCCTACCTGCTCCTTCCGCCGCCCGCCGAGCTCGAGCTCAAGCCCGTGGGGGCGACCGGACCGGCGGCCAACCCCGACAGTGAAGCTTGATGGCGGTCGCCGCCGCCGTCGTGGGCGCGCTGCTGCTGCTCGTGGTGCTGGTCGGCTTCGCCCTGGTCCCGGGCGGTGACTTCCTGGCCCCGGTCCGTCAGATCGGACGAGGTTGGCGGCGCTGGTTGGTGCTCGCTCTGGCGGTCGGAGCCCCGATCTGGGTGGGCGCCGGGGCCGGTCTCTCGAGCGCGCCGTCCCGGGCCTTCGCCTGGCTCGTGATCCTGGGCCTGGGGCTGCCGCTGCTCCTGGCCTGCGCCTGGGCTTGGGGTCGGGCCCGGAGCTTCTCGTGACCGAGGCGCCGCTCTCCGGGGCGGCGGTCAGGGAGCGCGCCTGGGAATCGAGCCCGCCTGGGGCGCTCCCCCGCTTGACCCAGGTGCAGCATCAGACGGTCGAGGTGGTCACCGAGCTGGCCTGGGGACGGGCCCTCGGCTCGCGCCGATCCCAGCTCGGTCTCCCTGCCCGGTTCACCCTGCGCGCCGCCGGGCCGACCGGCCGGGAGGGGGCGCGGGCCGTCCACGTGGCGGCGGCGGCGGAGCTCACCGAGCGGGCCCTCCAGTGGCACCGCTCAGCGGCCTTTGGCGAGGAGCCGCTCGGGCTGGCTGTCCTGGCCGGGGACTACTGCCTGGCCCAGGCCGCGGAGGCGCTTGCCCGCTACGCCAACGTCGAGGTCGAGGCGGCCTTCGCCGACGGGCTGGCGAGCGCCGGGGCGGAGCTGGTCCGCACCGGGGACGCCGACCGGGCCGCCCGCCAGCTCCTGCCCGCCTGCGGTCTGGCCGGCGCCAGCGCCGCCCGGCTCCCGGCCGGCCGCCAGGCCCGCTGGTGGGGGGTTGGTCGCCGCCTGGCCGGCACCGTCCACGATGCCGGGGCCGTCTCCGGAGACGAGGCCCTGGCACGCCTGCTCCAGGCGACCGACCCGATCGAGCACGAGCTGGGCGCGGTCCTGGCGGCCGACGAGGCGGTGGTGGCCGGGCCGATGGCACGGATGCAGCACGCCGGGGGCAAGCGGATCCGGGCCCGGCTCGTCCTGCTCGCTGCCGAACTCGGTCCCGAGTACCGACCCGATGCCGCCCTCCGGTCGGCGGTGGCGATGGAGCTGCTCCACGCCGCCACCCTCTGCCACGACGACGTCGTCGACGGGGCCGAGTCGAGGCGGGGAGAGCCCACCGTGGCCGCCCTGGCCGGGCCTCTGGCGGCACTCGGTGTCGGCGACCACTACCTGGGCCGGTCGGCGGGGATGGTGGCCCGGCTTGGCGACGTGCGCATCTCCCGGGCCGTGGCCCAGGCGCTGGTCGAGATCGCCGATGGCCAGCTCCGGGAGATGGACCGACGGGCGGTCTGGTCGGGGGAGTTGGCGCCCTACATCCGGGTGGCCCAGGGCAAGACCGGGGCCTTGCTCGCCGCCTGTGCCGCCACTGGGGCCCGGCTCAGCGGCGCGCCCCGGGCCGAGCGGGAGGCGGTGATTCGCTTCGCCCGCAAGCTGGGGCTGGCCTTCCAGGGGATCGACGACTGTCTCGACTTCAGCGACTCCAGGCGCACCGGCAAGCCGATCGGGACCGACCTGGTCCAGGGGATCTGCGGCCTCCCGGTCCTCTGTGCCCTGCGCGGACGCCAGCGCAAGGCGGTCCGCGAGCGCCTCGATCGGATGGGCTCGGCCGACCTCGCCGGGACGGTCGTTCTCCGGGACGAGGTGGTGGCCCTGGTGCGGGAGAGTGGCGCCCTGGCCACGGCCCGGAGCCTGGCCGATCGCTGGAGCATGGAGGCGGTCGCCTGCCTCCAGCCCCTCGCTCCCGGACCGCGGGCCCTCCTGGAGCGCTTCGCCGATCAGCTGACCCTGCGCGACAGCTGAATTCGGACTAGGGCGGGGGGCGTGATCGGCGCTCCCATAAAATGACCGCCCGTGACCAAACGCTCCCGGCCCTCGGCTGAATCAGGCCCTGGACTCCAGTTGGATCAGACCAGGCGCGTCGGGGCCCGATGGTCGCAGTAACCGCCTGTCTCGGGGTGGCCGTGGGCTCGGCCTTGGCCCTGCTGATCCGTCGGGAGCGGGCCTTCCAGCTGCTCGCCCTGGGGCTGCTCTCTCTGGCCCTTGCCTCCGCATTTCTCCTTGCCGGAGCCATCCTCCCCGGGCTCGGCGCCCTCCTCCTCGGCGTCATCGCCGAGGTGGTCATGCTGGCTCCCTCGGCGAGGACCCGGACTCCGACCGAAGGCGAGTCGGAGCCGGCCCAGCCCCAGTCGTGGTGGCTGGTCGGGGCGACCGGACTGGTCGCGCTCGCCGTGCTCGGGGTCCTGCTCGGGACCGGGGTCGCGAGCCGGGTCGAGCTCAGCTGGGGTAGGTACCAGCAGCCGTCGCTGGGCCAGGTCGGGCACCAGCTGCTGACGGGGAGCGGGGTCGCCGTGCTGGTGATCGGGCTCCTCGCGGCGACCACCGTCGTCGGGGGGGCCGCGCTCCTCGAGCGCGATCCCCGGGAGGCGGCCGAGGAGC
>DATDII010000097.1:0-5382 GCA_036521135.1 Candidatus Dormiibacterota bacterium
GGGCGGTGTTGTTCCTGCTGGTGGCGGTCGAGGCCATCGTCCGGTTGCGCCGGTCCCGGGGCGTGCAGCGCCAGCAATTCAAGTGGCTGGCCTGGATGAGCGTGCTGATGTTCCCCGGGATCGTGGTGGCCGCGGTGGCACCCCCCAGTTGGTGGTGGTCGCCACTTCCCCTGTTGCTGGCCGCCAACGGATTGGCGGCCAGCGTTGGCCTGGCCATCGTGCGCTACCGCCTGTACGACATCGACCGCTTGGTCTCCCGGACCGTTGCCTACCTACTCGTCGTCGGGCTCCTGGGTGGGGTCTACATCGGCTGCGTCCTGCTCTTGACCGCTGTGCTGCCCCTGCGCGGCAGTGTCAGCATCGTGATTGCGGTGCTGGTCTCGGTGGCCCTCTTTGCGCCGGTGCGCTCCCGGGCGCGTGCCACCGTCGACAAGCGTTTCAATCGCACGCGCTACAACGCCCAGGCCGTCGTCGACGCGTTCGCGGCCCGTCTGGGCGAGGAGGTGGGACTCGAGAGCATTAGCCGAGACTTGATGGCGGCGGTGGACCAGGCGGTCCAGCCCAGCTACGTCGGGCTCTGGCTTCGGCCGGGCTGAAGGCTGCGGCGGTTGGCGCAGGGGGACGGTAGCGGCCCTGGGACAGCGTCACCCCATCACCGGCGAGCAGTTCGGCTTGGCGGGCCTCGTGGCCCGGCACGAGTCGGCCCTGACGGGTGACAACCCGCCACCAGGGGAGCCCCTGCGACAAAGAGAGCACGCGCCCGACCGCGCGGGCCGCTCCGGGATGGCCCGCCAGGGCGGCCACCTCGCCGTAGGTGAGGATGTCACCGGGATCGGTGGCAAGGAGGACCCGTGCCACGGCTGGCGCCAACGGTAGGTTCGGGCTCGAGACCATCGCCTCGCCAATTTAGCCCTGGGCCGCCCCGCCGGTCGCCGGAAGATGCTGGCGCACGGGGTGGCCTCGATATCCTGCCCCGGTGAGCAGTCCAAGTGAGGCGTTGGATCGGATCGATGTCGATCAGGCAGTCCTGCGCCTGCGCGACCGCGTCCATCGCACCCCCCTCCTCCACTCCCGGCTCCTCGACCAGGAGGTCGGTGGCCGGGTGTGGCTCAAGGCCGAGAACTTCCAGCGGGCCGGTTCATTCAAGAGCCGGGGAGCGTTCAACGCCACCCTGGTCGGCCTGGAGGCCGGTGACCGGCGGGGGCTGGTCGCCCTCTCCTCGGGGAATCATGGCCAGGCGCTCGCGCTGGCCGCGGCCGAGCTCGGTCTCCCGGCGGTAGTGGTCATGGCCGAGACCTCGGCCCCGGTCAAGGTTGCCGCGGTCCAGGCCTATGGCGCCGAGGTGATCAGCCAGGGCGTTACCGTGGCCAACCGTGAGGAGATCGCCGCTCGGATTGCGGCAGAGCGGGGCTTCCGCCTCGTCCATCCCCATGACGACGCCGACGTCATCTCGGGACAGGCCACAGTCGGGGTGGAGCTGGCGGAGCAGGTCCGCTCACGCGGCCTGGAGCGCCCCACCGTACTGGTCCCGCTCGGCGGCGGCGGGCTGTTGGCTGGGGTTGCCATCGCCGTGCACCGCTGGCTCCCCGGAGCACGCGTCGTCGGGGTCGAGCCCGAGGCCGGCAACGACGGCTATCTCTCGCTGACCTCGGGGACCAGGGTCACCCTCGCCCAAGCCCCTGTCACCGTCGCCGATGGTGCCGCCACCCTGCGCCTGGGCGCTCTCTGCTGGGAGGTGATCAAGGCCGAGGTCGCCGACATCGTCACCGTCTCCGATCGCCAGATCGCGGGCGCCTGCTGGTGGCTCTGGAGCCGGACAAAGTTGGTGGTCGAGCCGACGGGGGCCATGGCCGTGGCTGCCGCCCTTGCCGGCCTAGCGGCGGCGCCTGAGCTCGTTTGCGTGCTCTCGGGCGGCAACTGCCTGCCGAAGCAGATCGCCGACCTGACCGCCAACGAGAGCCAGCCGGTCAAGCCCTCCCCCGCGTCGAGCTAGGCCAGGACGGCCCGGATCCGGGCCAAACCCTCTTCGATGGCGTCGTCCGCCAGCGCGTATGAGAGGCGAATGTGGCCCGGGGCGCCGAAGGCCTCGCCGGGGACGACCGCCACCTTGGCCTGGTCGAGCAGGATGTCGGCCAGCTCCGCCGACGTCGCCGGTCGCTCGCCCCTGATCTCCCGGCCGAGGAGACCGGTTACCGAGGGGAACACGTAGAAGGCCCCGTCGGGAGGGGGGCACTCGACCCCGGGCAGCGAGTCCAGGCCGGCGAGCATCAGGTCACGCCGGCGCGCGAAGGCGGCGCGCATGGCGTCGACCGAGCCCAGGCCCGAGCGCAGGGCCGCGACCGCAGCGGCCTGGGAGATGTTGCCGATGTTGCCGCAGACGTGGGAGTGGAGGTTGCTGGCAGCGGCGATCACCGGTTCAGGCGCGATCATCCAACCCACGCGCCAGCCGGTCATGGCATACGACTTCGACGTTCCACTGAGCCGGATCGCCTGGTGGAAGAGACCGGGAACCACGTCGGGCAGGGAGCGGAAACGGGCCGTACCGTAGGTCAAATTCTGGTAGATCTCGTCGCTGACGACCCAGAGGCCCCGGGCCACCAGCCACTCCCCGATCTCGCGCATCTGGGCCTCGGAGTAGACGGCCCCGGTGGGATTGGAGGGCGACACGAAGAGGAGCGCCTTGGTCCGCTCGGTCGCATGTCGCTCGAGGTCCTCAACCGACACCCGGTACCCCCGCGACTCCGAGGCGGGCACGATCACCGGCACCCCGCCGGCCAGGGAGACGGCCTCGGGAAAGGTGACCCAGTAGGGGCTGGTAATGAGGACCTCGTCCCCGGGATCGAGCAGGGTGGTGAAGGTGTGGGCCACCGCCTGCTTGGTCCCGCTCGTGATCAGGACGTTGGCGGGGCTCACCCGGGGCCCGCTGCCGGCGTTGACCGTTTCGGCGACTGCCTGGCGCAGCTCTGGTAGCCCCGCCACCGGGGAATAGTGGTGCATCTTGGGGTCGCGGCAGGCATCGATGGCCGCCTCGACCACGTCCGCGGGAGTTGGGAAGTCGGGCTCGCCGGACGCGAACGAGATCACGTGTTGCCCCGAGGCAGTCAGCTCACGGGCCCTGCGGTCGGTCGCCAGGGTGGCAGACTCGGCAATCGCACCGACGCGGCGGGAGATCCCAGGACGGGCCGCGACTGGCTGACCCAATAGACTGCTCCATATGACTACCGGTGGTGGTCCACGATACGACATACCACAGCATCTGCTCCCGGCCGACGGCCGCTTCGGGTGTGGCCCGTCTAAGGTACCGGCTGCGGCGCTGGACCAGCTGGCGGGGCCCGGACGGGCGCTTCTGGGGACCAGCCACCGCCAGCCCCCGGTCAAGCAGCTGGTGGAGCGCGTCCAGGCCGGTCTGGGTGCGCTCTTCCAGTTGCCCGACGGCTATGAGGTGGTCCTCGGCAACGGTGGGACGACCGTCTTTTGGGACATGGCCGCGCTCTCGCTGATTGAGCGGCGCAGCCAGCACCTGGTCTTCGGCGAGTTCTCCGCGAAGTTCGCGACGGTCGCCACCGAGGCACCCTTTCTTGCCGAGCCCGAGGTGATCCGGTCAGACCCTGGCAGCCATCCGCTGCCTCGAGCCAGCTCAGAGGTGGACGCCTACTGCCTGACCCACAACGAGACCTCGACCGGCGTCGCCATGACGCCGGGGCGGACCGGTACTCACGGCCAGCTGGTCCTGGTTGACGCGACCAGCGCCGCCGGGGGGCTGCCGGTCGAGGTCTCGGCCGTCGATGCCTACTACTTCGCCCCCCAGAAGTGCTTCGCCTCTGAGGGCGGGATCTGGATCGCCCTCCTCTCCCCTGCCGCCCTCGAGCGGCTCGAGCGCCTGGAGACCTCGGGCCGCTGGATCCCGGCCTCCCTCAGCCTGCTCAACGCGGTCGAGAACTCGCGCCAGCACCAGACCTACAACACGCCGGCCATCGCGACCCTGTTCCTGCTCGCCCACCAGGTCGACTGGCTCCTCGAAATGGGCGGCCTGACCTGGGCCGTCGAGCGCTCGCGAACATCGGCCCGAACCATCTATCAGTGGGCGGAGGCACGACCTTGGGCGTCTCCCTTCGTCAGCGACCCGGAACAGCGCAGCTCGGTGGTTGCGACCATCGACCTGACCGATGCCGTCCTTGCCCGGGAGGTGTCGGCGATTCTGCGCCAGAACGGAGTCGTCGACACCGACTCCTATCGCAAGCTCGGCCGCAACCAGCTTCGACTCGGCCTCTTCCCAGCGGTTGAACCGGAAGACGTGGTCCAGCTCACCCGCTCCATCGACTGGGTTGTCGAGGCGCTTACCGGATGACGCCAGGACTGACGGAGTTGTCACGCCCAGAGCCGGTTCCGGACCGGATCGGGGCGGATACTGGATCCGGTGGGCAGGCGGCCCCTGGAGAGGGGTAACCGGAACTTGGATGGGGCGGGCCAACTAAACCCAGAGGTTGCTTGGGAGGCCCTCAATGCGGACCGCGAAGGAGCGGATCCGCGAACCCTGGAGAGCCTGCGGCCCTGGCTGGCCGCCCAGGCCTTCGAGCTGGTCGGGGATCGCCAGGTCGCGGCCCTGGTCGCCCAGCAGGTCCTGGTCGACCTCGGTGCCAGGTCGGGGCAGGCGATCCGGTCCGCCGAGGGATTGGAGCAGTGGCTCAGGGCTCGGGTCCGGCGGACGGTGGCCCTGTTCGCCGGGAGCATCGTCGCGGAGGGCGGGCTGGTGCAGGCCGCCACCTCCCCCGCGCCCACCGGAGGCTCGGCCCCAAACCAGTTCGCCCGGCACCTCTTCTCCCGCGTGCCGATCGGGCTGTCGGCTCCGCTGACCGCCTCGCTGACGGCGCTTCTGGCCGGGTTCATGGTCACTGCCGCGATAGCTGCCAGCTATGCGGTCGGCCCGCCTGCGCCGGCGCGGACCACGCCGGCCCTGACCACCATCCACTCCCCGGGGGGACCGCCCCTGGTGGTTTCGCCAGCGCCCTTGGCGACGACCCTGCCCCAAGTCGTGCCCACGGTCCCGTCACCGGCTTTGACCCCAACGCCGGCGCCAGTTCGCGTTCCCGTGGTCAATGTCGTGGTCGCCACCCCACCGGCCAAGCCCCCATACCCGACGCCCCCCGCCACGCCGCCACCACCGGTTTCGCCGCCGCCTGTAACCAAGCCTTGTCCGCCATCTCGTCCAGTCACCAAGCCCTGTCCGCCAACACCTCCAGCGACCAAGCCTTGTCCGCCAACACCTCCCGTCACCGATCCCTGTCCCCATCAGCCGGTCCCCAAGGGGCAGCAACCATCACCGCCGGCCAGCCCCTGCCCTCCCCCGCCGGTAACCCGGCCCTGTCCCTCGGCGCCTCCAAC
>DATDII010000098.1:0-6545 GCA_036521135.1 Candidatus Dormiibacterota bacterium
CGACGGCGTAGACGTGGCCGAAGTCCTCCCAGTGGAGGATCGGGCACTCGAGCCGGCGCGCGACCTGGAGCAGCCCGTCAAACGAGCCCACCTGGACCACGACCACCCCCTGGTGGGGCTCCAGGGCATCCGCCTCCACCACCAAGGAGCCGTGGCGGGCGGCGATCCGCTCACCCTCGTCGTCAGAGTTGGCCTCGCGCAGGAGGGGCCAGCCGACGATCCCGAGCAGGATCAGGGCCGCCAGCAGGATTCCCAGGGCACCGATCCTGACGTCGGAGACGGTCAGGCCCAAGAAGAGGGTCGCGGGCTTGCCGGCGGGCAGCGTCAGTGAGCCGGTGGATCGCGGGGCGAAGCTGGCTGCGGTGGGGGCGCCGGTGGTCGACCCCGCCGAGGCGGGGACCATGGTCCCGCCGCTGTAGCTGAACGTGACCGCCCGGTTGAAGGTGGTCCGGAGACCCTGCTCTCCCACCTGGCCGTGCACCTGCACCTGGGGAGAGATCGAGACGGTGTAGGACCCGGAACCGGGCTGAGTCCCGGCCACCTGGTCGAACGCGACCGCAGCGCTGGTGAGGGCGGCCATGCTGAGGGTGCCGTGGGCGCTGAAGCCCGAGCCGCTGAACGGCGTCGCCGCCGCCTGGATCGGGATCGTCCTGGTGATGCCCTCGCCGTTGCTGATCCTGGCGACCAGCTGCTCCGTCCCATGGAGCGACGCGGTGCCGGCAACCTGGAACTGGTAGCGGTAGGAGACCGCCAGCTGGCTCACCACCGAGCTGTAGATGGGTCGCCCGGTGCTGAGCCCGGCGCTGCCGTAGACCGAGCCGGGGTCGGTGGGGGCGCTGTAGCCGAGCCGGCCTGACTGGGTGTAGGGAAGCGACGCGGTCGTGGTCGTGGGATGGGCCCAGGCGATGGCGCCGATGACGGCGGAGCAGACCGCCAGGATGGCGAAGAGGACGGCCGCCTCGGGCCTGGCCTTGGACTTGGTCCTAGCGCTGGTCGTGTCACGGGGATGGTTACTGGGCATGGCGCCTCCTGCGTCGTCTTGATCCTGGTCGGGGCACGAACAGCAACAGCCAGAGGAGCCCGACCACGACCGCCGCCACCAGCGGGCTGCGCAGGGTCTGGAGGGCATTGCCCCAGCCGGGCAGATGGATCCACTCGGCGCCGACGATCTGCGCCGCGGTGGGCTGGTAGGAGTCGTCCCAGCTGTTGTTGTCGCCCTTGAAAACGTAGTGGTCGCCGTGGACGGCGACGATCCGGTGCATGACCGTGACCCCGAGCTGGGCGTTGTGGTAGCCGGCCACCTCGCCGACGTGGTAACTCGGAGCCCGACGGAGCAGCACCAGGTCACCTGCCTGGTAGCGCGGCAACATGCTGATGCCATCGGTGATGACGTAGGTCGTCGAGCCGGCCAGCTGGGGCGGCGCGAAGGCGGCCCAGGCGGCGAGACAGATGGCGATCAGGGGAATCGCGCCGAGCAGGCGGGGGCGCCCGAGGCGCCAGCCGCCCGCCAGCGACCGCGGCCTGCTCGAGGCTTGCCAGCGCAGGGCGGCGGCGGCCGTCCGGTTCAAGCTGGCGTTCGCAGAGTCCATCTTGGCTTTACTCACCTGTCCAGAGGGGGCTGATCGCTTCTTGGTCGTGGTCGCCGCGACCGAGGATCCGGCGAGCGCCGGGAGGAGAGGGCACCCGGTGGGTGCCTGCTCCCGGCGACTCGCACGGATCAATTTCGAAGAGTCGGGTCTACTGGTTGGCTTCGACGTCGAGGCCGCCGAGAGACGCAACCAGAACCGGTCCGCCGGTCGATTCGTTGCAGACAACGCCGGCGCTGCCCTGGCCTGAGACGCCGATCGTCCATGGGGTCGACACCGAGCAAGAGAAGTTCACCCACGTCCCTGACGTGTTCTCCAGCGCCGCCTCAACCTGGGCCGGCTGGCCGTTGCCGGGCGCCGAGTTGGCATCCGAGGTCAAGATGAACTTGACCGTGCTGACTGAGTACAGGGGAGCGGGCTGTCCCCAACCCTGCTCGGCCGAGTACTGGATGTCGGTCGCCGCGTAACCGGTGACAGCCGCACTGGCCTCGCCGGCGCTGCTCACGGGGACGGAGTTAGACGCCATGTAAGCAAAGCCAGCCGTCGCCAGGATCACCGCACCGCCGCCAGCGATCGCGAGTCGTCCGAAGGGAATCCGCATCAACCAACCTCCTGTTCCGCTCACCATCTGTTGAGCGTTCCGGTCTCTTGCCGGACCTTCCGACCGCGCCTTATGCCTTCAGCTGACGGCGGTGGGAATGGGCCCCGGCACTACCTCTCCATTGATGCCAGGGTCAGGTTGGCGGCGCATCTGCAAAATTGATGAACTAAGGTCGCTCCGCGCCCGCCCCCGAGCGGGCAGTTGCACCTGTGCCGTGAGCCCGCGCGCACCCGCTGGGCGCGTGGGATGGGTTGGGCGCAGCTCGATCTCGCCCCCCTCGGACTCCGCCAGCTGGCGGCACTGGGCCAGGCCCAGGCCGCTGCCCCCGACCGGACCGGCGGTTTCGCTGCGCCAGCCGGGCTCGAAGGCGCGGCTCAGCTCGGTGTCGCTCAATCCCGGGCCGTCGTCGGCGATGACGAGCTCGACCAGGTCACCGGCGGGCGACAGCGGGATGCGCCGGGCGCTGACCGTGACCCGAGCCAGGGGCGCATGGCGGGCGGCGTTGACCAGGAGGTTGTTGACCAGGCGCAGCATCCGGTCCGGGTGACCGGGCACCTCCAGGCCCGGCTCCGCCGCCAGCTCGACGACGAGGGCGTTCGAGGTGTGGAGGGCGACGATCCCCCCCAGCAGCTCGGAGAGGTCGTAGGCGCCGGGCGATGCCTGGTCGTCGGTGAGCAGGGTGGTCAGCTGCTGGATCTGGGCCCGGATGGCGTCGAGCAGCTGGACCGAGCGCTCGGCCGAGAGCTGGGCTCCCTGGCTGGCGAGCGTCATCAGGGTGCCGTCGACGGCGCTGAGGATGCTGGTGACGTCGTGGCTCTGGCCCCGATAAACGCTCCGGACCCGGTCCAGCTCCGACTCCGCAGCCGCCCAGCGCCGACGGCCGCGCATGTCGTGAAGTACCACCACCCGGAAGGCGGAGCGGAGGTCGCTCCCGGCCGCGAGGAGCAGCTGGCAGCCGCCGACCAGGACGAACAGTGCCGGCAGCGCCGACCAGGGGCCGGCGCCGGCCCAGGGGCGGGCGGCGAGAGCGGCGCAGGCGGCGGCCAGAGCCAGCAGCGCCGAACCGGCCGCGGCGAAGACCAGGTTGTGACTGTGGACACCACGCCCAAGCAGGGCCACCGCCATCACAGCGCAGGCCAGGCCCTCGAAGGCGCTGAGCACGGTGAAGCCGATCCCGGGGCGCTCGACCGCCGCCGCAAAGGGCGTGTAGGCCAGCGGGATCGCCAGCACCAGCGCGCCCAGGACCGCCAGCACCACGACCATGACCGGGCGGAGGTCGGCGTCGACCTGGGGCAGAACCAGGCCGATCACCCCAGCGCCGAGGATGACCGCGATCGAGGTGGTCTGGAGCGCGGCGACGTATCCCGGCAGGGGACCAACGGGGTTGGTCGCCGGGACGAAGAGGAGCCCGGCCACGGCGGCCATCGCGGCCAGGGGAACGCTGGCCGCCTCGCCGACCAGGCGCCAGCGCACCAGCAGCACCAGGGCGGCGGCGAAGAAGGCGACCAGGGCCACGTCGGCGGCGCCCAGCGACACGGCTGAGGCGGGCAGCCCGGGAACGACGCTGAGCACACCCACGCCAAGGAGCGGCGCCGCCAGCACGGTCAACCCGGCGGCCAGGGAGAGGTTGCGGGTTCCGGGATTGGCCAGCCGCTCGGCGATCCCGCGGCGGTCCGCCCCCCGGTAGGCGGGCGTCGAGGTGCCGCGGAAGAGCAGGGCGGGATTCAGAGCCGGCATCGCGTCCCTGCTACCTGGACCGCGGAGGACCATTCTCCGAGGTGAGCAGCAGGCGGGCCTGTGCGACCGCCGCCAGCTGGCTCGAGACCTCGAGCTTGCCCAGCACCCCCTGGATGTGCGTGCGCACGGTGCCGACCGAGACGAAGAAGGTCTTGGCGATGTCCTTGGCGCTCTCGCCCTCGGCCAGAGCCCAGAGAACCTCGCGCTCGCGGGCGGTGAGCTGCGCCATCCGCTGCTTCAATTCGCGCTCCGCCTGGAGGTGCGCCCGGCCCAGTTGCAGCAGCTCCTGATAGCGCACGTCGGTGACCAGGGGTCGACCCCGGATCACCGACTCGGCCGCGTCGAGCAGCCGCTCAAACGGTTGCGCCTTGCTCACCCAACCGCTGGCGCCAAGCGCCAGCGCCGACGCCAGCCGGGACTCGTCGGTGCAACCGGTGACGACCAGGACGCGGGCACCGGTTGCCCGCAGGTCGCCGATGTAATCGAGTCCGTCGGCGTCGTCGAGGAAGAGGTCGAGCAGCACCAGCGCGGGCCGGAGCTCGACCGCTTGCGCGACCAGCGCGCTCCGGTCGTGCTGGGGAGCGATGGTGCAGTGAAAGCCGCGGTCGGCCAGCGCCAGCGAAAGCGCCTGCGCCAGAAGCTCGTGATTCTCCACGATCAGAACTGGAGCAGTTGCGACCGGGGTCGCCGCCGCTCCCCCGTGCTGTTCATCTGATGCCGGCGACGTCCCGACCGACGGAGACATCGCGGTGACGTTGGTCCCCAAGACCGGGTCAGTGTACGCAGCAGATCAGCAAAGATGACGCATCGCGCGCCCCACCTCACGGAGTCGTTACACCCAACAAACGACGGCGCATTGCGCGCCCCGGCTGACGGAAAAGGTACGCCAGGTGCACCAGTGCAGGAGTGCAAGTCCGTGTGGGGCGCCTAGTCGGACCGCCTGTCAGTGACACGACGCCTGGCTGCCGACCAGGAAGATCGCAGCCACCGCGATCAGGTTGAAGGACGCGTGCAGCACCATCCCCGGCACCAGCGAGCGCGAGCGCTCGTAGACCAAGGCCAGCGCCACCCCGGCGATGAAGAGCGACGGTCCGAGCAGGAGAATCGAGCCCCCGACCGAGAATGAGTGGGCCAGGGCGAAGAGCGCCGAGCTGACCAGGACCGACACCGTCACCCCCCAGCGTCGGCGCATTCCCCCGTAGATGAAGCCGCGGAAGACCACCTCCTCGACCAGGGGCGCGATCACCGCGATCGAGACCACGGCCAGCAGCGGGACCGCTCCGAATGCCTGGGAGATGTCGCAGCCCTGCGGGTTCTTCATTCCCCCCAAGAGCGGGGAGATGAGCTCGGAGATGATCCCGGTCACGATCTGGAGCAGGAGTGCCAGGGGCGGCATCAGGACCACGACCCAGATCGGCGGTCGGCGGATCCCGAGCTTGATCCAGGCCCTGCCCCGAGGGCGGCTGGCGAAGGCGAGGACGATCCCGAGGAGGACCCCGTAGAAGGTCAGGGTGGTGGCGAAGTTGTAGTAGGGGAGGATGGCGGCCCAGCCGTGCCCGCTCAGCTTGCGGACCACCCCCACCTGGTGCAGGGCCAGCACCACCAGGGCCGGCACCAGGTAGGCGGCGACCACGCCCGGGACCGCGATCACGATCCCGAGCACGATCTCGCGGATGCCCCAGGACACCTCCGGGGACGGCGGTCCCGACGGTGTCTCTCTGGGCGGTGCCTGGATCAGACCCCCGCTCCCCGGCCGGGACCGCGCCCCGGGTCCGGACCGTCAGCCCTCGGCCCCGGCTCCCAAGTGGGCCGGGAACCGGAGGGAGGGGGCGGCGCGTTGCCGACCCAGGGCAGCGGGAAGCGGTCCCTGAGTGGCTCGGGCTCGGCCACCTCGGGTCGGGCCGGCTCCGGCTCGGGATGGCGCGCTCTGGGCTGGGCGGGCTCTGCCGGGGTGGTCCGGATCCACCAGTAGCCAAGTCCGCCAAGGAGCAGGACGTAGACGACGGCGAAGGTCCAGGAGCTCTCCAGGACCCCGACCAGAGCCGAGGCCAGCAACTGAAGCCCGAGCCCCCAGGGCACCCGCTCGGGGTGGCCGGAGAACCTGGTGCCGGGGCGGACCACGGCCAGGGACCCGGCCACGATCAGGGCGTCGCCACCGAGGCCGACCACGGCGCCGATGAAGACCAGGGCGAACTCCAAAGGCCCCTGGGGCGCCCCCAGGTGGGCGATCGCTCCGCCCAGCGCGATCACCGCGATGATGTTGACCAGAGCCGAGCAGGCGGAGATCACCAGCAGGCCCAGGGCGAGCCGCAGCCGCCACTCGGAGTCCCGCCGGACCATCGCCGCCGGCACCGGGACCGGGTCTGCGGCCACAGGGACCGCACTCCGCCTGCGGCGGGGCTGGTTCACCAGGGCCTCACCGTCGCTCGGGGGCTTCCCTGGCAAGGGCGCCAGCGGCCAATCGCCGGAGGTCGGGCACAAGCACATGATGCAGGATGCGCCGAGCGGCAGATCGAGCCGGAACACTGAAGTGTTAGTGGCCGCCGGTCGGCCCGGCGCTCGCCGCCCGTGGTCGATCCCGGCACGTAGCCCGGGGGCAGCCCGTTCCATAGAGGGTTTCG
>DATDII010000099.1:0-6350 GCA_036521135.1 Candidatus Dormiibacterota bacterium
CCTCGGAGAAGAAGTGCGGCCACCTGGGCGGCAAGGTCCTGGTCCCGACCAGCCAGTTCGAGCGAACCCTGGTCGCGGCGCGCCTCGCCAGCGACGTCCTCGACGTGCCCACGGTGCTGGTGGCCCGCACCGATGCCCTGAGCGCCACCCTCTTGACCAGCGACGTCGATCCCCGCGACCAGCCCTTCCTCACCGGAGAGCGGACCTCGGAGGGCTTCTACCGGGTCCACCCCGGTATCGAGTCGGTGATCGCCCGCGGCCTCGCCTTCTCACCCCTGGTCGATGCCCTCTGGTTCGAGACCTCGACGCCCAACATCGAGGAGGCGGCCCAGTTCGCGGAGGCGATCCACGCCAAGTTCCCGGGCAAGATCCTCGCCTACAACTGCTCGCCTTCCTTCAACTGGAAGAAGCACCTCAGTGACAAGGAGGTCGCCAAGTTCCAGTGGCGGCTGGGCGAGCTCGGCTACCGCTTTCAGTTCGTCACCCTGGCCGGGTTCCACGTCGCCAACAGCTCGATGTTCGAGCTGGCCAAGGGCTATGCCGCCGAGGGCATGAGCGCCTATGTGCGGCTCCAGCAGCGGGAGTTCAAGCTGGAGCAGCAGGGCTACACCTCGACCCGGCACCAGTCCGAGGTCGGGGCTGGCTACTTCGACCAGGTCCTGGAGACGGTCACCGGCGGCGAGAGCGCGACCATGGCCCTCAAGGGCTCGACCGAGTCAGCCCAGTTCGAGAAGACCCCGGCCGCGTGACCGGGGTCGCCCACTCGGTGGCCGGAGTCGAGGTTCTGGGCGACGGGGGAGAGGTGGAGGAGCGCGTCCTGACCCCGCCCGCCCTCGAGCTGGTGGCACGCCTGCAGCGGGAGCTCGGACCGGTCCGGGCGGACCTGCTCGGGCGGCGCCAGTCCCGGCAGAAAGACCTGGACCAGGGCCGGATGCCCGACTTCCTCGAAGAGACCAGGTCGGTGCGGGAGGATCCCTCCTGGCGGGTGGCGCCGCCGCCCGCCGACCTGCTCGACCGCCGGGTTGAGATCACCGGGCCGGTGGAGCGGAAGATGATGATCAACGCTCTCAACTCGGGTGCCAAGGTCTTCATGGCCGACTTCGAAGATGCCAACTCGCCGACCTGGGGCAACTGCCTTGAGGGACAGGCCAATCTGGTCCAGGCGGTGGAGGGGACCCTCTCCCTGGACGTGGGGGGCAAGAGCTACCGACTGGCCGAGCGGACCGCGACCCTGGTGGTGCGGCCCCGAGGCTGGCACCTTCCCGAGAAGCACGTCCTTGTCGACGGCGAGCCGGTGTCGGCCAGCCTGTTCGACTTCGGCCTCTTCGTGCACCACTGCGGCCGCCGTCTGCTCGACCGGGGCTCGGGCCCGTATCTCTATCTGCCCAAGCTGGAGAGCCACCTCGAGGCCCGGCTCTGGAATGACGCCTGCCGCCTGGCCGAGGATGCGGTCGGGCTTCCCCGGGGGTCCATCCGGACCACCGTGCTGATCGAAACGGTGCTCGCCGTTTTCGAGATGGAGGAGATTCTCTACGAGCTCCGGGAGCGCTCGACCGGGCTCAACGCCGGCCGCTGGGACTACATGTTCTCGATCATCAAGAAATTCCGCAACGATCCTCGTTTCCTACTTCCCGACCGGGGTCAGGTGGTGATGACCGTCCCCTTCATGCGGGCCTACACCGAGCTGCTGGTCAAGACCTGTCATCGCCGCGGCGCCCACGCCATCGGCGGGATGGCCGCCTTCATCCCCAGCCGACGGGACCCCGAGGCCAACCGGGTCGCGCTGGAGAAGGTCCGCGAAGACAAGCTTCGGGAGGCAGGCGACGGCTTCGACGGCACCTGGGTCGCCCATCCCGATCTGGTGCCGGTGGCGCAGGAGGTGTTCGACTCGGTCCTCGGCGACCGCCCTCACCAGGTCCTGCGCCAGCGCGACGAGGTCTCGGTCAAAGCCGCCGACCTGCTCGCTGTGGCGGCGACCCCGGGCGAGGTCACCGACGCCGGTGTCCGCCTCAACGTGACCGTCGGGATCGAGTACTTCGCCTCCTGGCTCCAGGGCACGGGGGCGGTCGCGATCAACAACCTGATGGAGGACGCCGCCACCGCCGAGATCTCCCGCTCCCAGATCTGGCAGTGGGTTCGGCATGGCAAGGTGACGAGCGAGCAGGTCCGGGCGGTCATCGCCGAGGTTCGGGCCGAGCTCGGACCCGAGCACCTTGCGGCGGTAGAGCTGTTCGCCCAGGTGGCCCTCGCCCCTGACTTCGAACCCTTCATGACCCTGTCCGCCTACCGGCTCCTCCCCTAGCCCTCAGCTGACAGTGCTGTGACAACTGCGGTGGCGGCTCCCCATCCCCTTGTCGCGCCCGGAGCGCTCTGCTATCTTCGCCGCAAGTTGGCACGATATCGGGCCGCTGGCGCGTCCTCGCGCTTCAGGCCGGCCTATTTCCACCCCGGGAGGCTCTGACGCATGGCCAAACAGTCCAGTCCGCCGGTGGAAGAGGCCGCCCCCCGCTACGGCGAGGCCGAGGGCGGGGGCTGCGACCAGCCCGGCTGCTCCAACCAGGAGGCCTTTCGCTGCCTGTATCGGGACCGCCGGGCCGTCGACTGCTCGTGGGTCGCCTGCCACGAGCACCTCAAGGTGGTGGCCGGACGGGCGTACTGCCTGCGCCACGCCAGCATCGTCGAGGTGCTCCAGATGGCGATGGAACGGGGCACCCAGGTGCTCCCGCCCGATCTGGACAACCGCTGCGCCTCCCTGGTGCTCTGGGTCTCGCGGGACCTCGACGAGCCGGTCGTGGAGCGGCTGGTCCGCTGGGGCGACACCAACATGAGCATCATCAACGACCCGGCGATCCGCTACACCCGGCCGGACCGGCTCCGCCAGGATGCCGGGCACTGGGAGCGGATCTGGGCCCTGGCCAACCGCACTGGAATCCTTCTCCGGGTCGGCCTGCGAGTCGAGGACAGCCGCCCCGAGACGGTCATCCTGACCGGGGGCACGACCCATCTCATGGCCACGGTGCCGCCCTGGATCCAGCGCCACCTCTCGGGTGAGTCCAACCGGGCCTCGCCCTCGGACCTGGTCGAGCGGCTGGCCTTCCAGCAGGAGATGCTGCTGGCCCTGGACACCTACGTGGAGAAGTACGGGGTCACCTTCCCCAACCTTCTGGTCCCGACCCGGGTCTGAGGTCCCGCGGGCCGGGCCCGCATAATCTTGAGATGGCCTATGAGGCGATCGTGCCCGCGCCGCCCGGCGTCGCGACCCGGCACCAGCCGGAGTACCAGGCCAACTACCTGACCTTCAGCCGGAGCTACACCGTCGACGTCACCTACCGTTGCTTCCGGCGCTGCGGCTACTGCGAGTACCGCCGCGACGAGGGGGGGCTGATCAGCTGGGCCGAGGTCGACCACCACCTCGACCAGGCCGACAGGCTGCACTGCCGCGAGATCCTGATCATGGCCGGGGAGCAGCCCTGGCGGCTTCCCGACCTGGGCCTGGCCGACGAGGCGGCCTTCATCGACGTCGTCGAGGAGATCTGCCGGCGGGCGATGCGGCGTGGCCTGCTCCCCCACACCAACGTCGGCCTGCTCAGCCCGGCCAGCCTGGCCCGGCTCCAGCCCTGGAACGCCTCGATGGGCCTGATGCTCGAGACCGGCACCGACCAGCTGCGCGCCCATGGGCTGGGAGGTGGCAAGCGCTACCTGGAACGGCTCGCCCACCTCGACGCCGCGGGCGAGCTGGGCATCCCCTTCACCACCGGGATCCTGGTCGGGATCGGGGAGTCCCTGGCGGACCGGCGCCGGGCGCTCGAGCTGATCCGGGACTGCCACCTCCGCCACCACCACATCCAGGAGGTGATCGTCCAGAACTTCATCCCCAAGCCCAACACCCCGATGGCGAAGGCGCCCGCCCCCGACCAGGAGGTCGTGCGCCAGGCGGTGAGGCTGGCCCGGGAGATCCTGCCCCCCGACGTGGCGGTCCAGGTTCCCCCCAATCTCAACTTCGCCAGTTGGCCCGCCCTGGTGGAGGCGGGGGCCACCGACCTGGGCGGCATCTCCCGGGACGGTGACTCGGTCAGCCCCGAGTACGCCTGGCCCAGCGAGGCGGACCTGGCCGCCAAGGCGCGGACCCTCGGCTACCACCTCCAGGAGCGTTTGCCGGTGTACCAGGAATCGCTGGCCGACCTCCGGCCCGCGGCCGACCGGCTGCGCCAGGAGCTGGTCGGGGACGAGGTCACCTACGTCGTCAACCGCAACGTCAACATCAGCAACATCTGCGTCGGCAGCTGCTCCTTCTGCGGCTTCCGGAGGAGCTCGATCAAGGCCAAGGGCGCTTACTTCCACGACCACGACACCGTGTTCGCCAAGATCCAGGACGCGGTCGACCGGGGCGCCACCGAGATCTGCATGCAGTCGGGTCTCACCCCTGAGCTGAACCTCGACTTCTACGACTCCCTCTTCCGGGAGATCAAGGAGCGGTGGCCCACCCTCCACCTCCACGCCCTCTCGCCCGAGGAGATCCGCTACATCGCCCAGGAGGCGGGCCGGTCGACCGAGGACGTGCTCCGCCAGCTCAAGGACGCCGGCCTCGGGACCATGCCCGGCACCGCGGCCGAGATTCTGGTCGAGGAGGTGCGCCGAATCCTCTGCCCGGAGAAGCTCACCAGCCAGGAGTGGGTCGACGTGATCAGGACCGCCCACAGGGTCGGTATCACCACCACCTCGACGATCATGTACGGCCACATCGAGAGCCCCTGGCACCGGCTCCGGCACCTGGAGGTGATCCGCAACCTTCAGCGGGAGACGGGCGGAATCAGCGAGTTCGTGCTCCTGCCCTTCCAGGTCCAGCACAACACCCTCGGCAAGTACTACGGCATCGCCCGGCCCTTGACCCTTGAGGACTCCCTTCGCTTCACCGCCTTCTGCCGCCTCTATTTCGGCCGGGACATCCCCAACATCCAGACCAGCTGGGTCAAGCTCGGCCCCTTCGGGGTGGCGGAGTCGCTTCGCTGGGGCGCCAACGACTTCGGCGGCACCCTGATGGAGGAGTCGATCACCCGGATGAGCGGTGCCGACCACGGCCAGAACCTGGATCCGGCCGAGATCGAGTCGGCGATCCGGGGGGTGGGTCGCACCCCGAGGGAGCGGGACACCCTCTACCGGCCGGTCACCGAGCGGCCACGCGACCTGGAACGGGTCGGCGCCGCCAGCGCCGCCACGGCCGGCTGAGGCCGAGACCGAGGCCGATCCCCGGCACCAGGCAGACCGCCTCCACGGCGCGGGTGAGCAGCTCGTTCGCCCCCTGGGAGGGGATCAGGAGCAGGGCGAGCGCGGTCGGAAAGAGGTACCAGCGCCAGGGGTAGCGGCTGGCCCGGATCCGGGGCCCGTAGTAGCAGCCGAAGCCGACCGCCAGGGCGAGGCAGATGGCGCCCAGCCCCAGGTAGCCGACCAGGTACTGCAGGCTGTCCGGCTGGCGCAGCCCCACGGTCAGACGGACGAGCAGGGGCGGGAGATAGTCAGTGGCGTAGAAGGTGAGCAGGATCCAGGCCATCGCCTGAAGACAGAAGCTGGAGACCTGGAGGCTCCGCCGCCGCCGCTCCTCCTTGGCCCGCGCCTCCTCCTCGGTCAGGGGTGGGCCGGGCGCACGGGGACTCACACGACCAAGTGTCCTCCCTCCAGGCTCGGGCGTGGCCGGACTTACACTGGCAAGCTGGTGGCTCACCCTCGGACCCGCACCCGGGCGCTGTTCAGCCGGTGAAGCGCGCCCCAAGGGAGTGGGCCCTCCCCGAACTCGGCGATGATCCCCCTGGCACTCCCTTCGAGCGTGTGATCAGGGCCCGAGGCAGCACCGCCCAGCTGGTCCGGGATGCCGACTCGGCCTCGGGCCAGGAGTTCGATCCCCTGCTCCTGACCGACATGGACCGCGCCGCCGACCTTGTCGGGGAGGCGCTCGCCGCCGGGAAGCTGATCGCCATCTACGGCGACTACGACGCCGACGGTGTCACCGCCTGCGCGCTCTTGGTCCGGGCCCTCCGGGCCGCCCACCATGAGCCGCTGGCCTACATTCCCCAGCGGGAGAGCGAGGGCTACGGGCTCAACGCCGAGGCGCTCCAGGAGCTGGCGCGCCGGGGAGCCGACCTGGTGATCACGGTGGACTGCGGAACCACCGCCATCGAGGTGGTCCGCGACCGTCCCCCCGGGCTCAAGCTGATCATCACCGACCACCATCTGCCCCACCGGGAGGCCGACTCGGCGGAGGTCGAGCTGGCCCCGGCCGACGCCCTGGTCAACCCCCAGCGGCCCGGCGACGCCTATCCCTTCAAGGGCCTGGCCGGAGTCGGGGTCGCCTACAA
>DATDII010000100.1:0-6263 GCA_036521135.1 Candidatus Dormiibacterota bacterium
GGCCGGCTGCGGTGGTGGCGCCTGCGCCGGCCGGAGTTCGCGGCGATCGATCGCCTCGACCCGGGCCCGGCTGCGAGCGCCGACTCCCTCGACGCCTACGCCTGCCTCTGGACCGCCCGGCGAGTGCTTGAGGGCAGGGCCGGCTGGCTCCCGGCCGGGCTCGACGAGGTCGACCGCGAGCTCGGGGTTCCGATGCGGATCTGGTACTAGGCGGCGGCTTCGGGCGGGAGCGAGTCCGCTCCCACCAGGCGACTCTGGCCGGCGGCCCAGCCGGTGGGGATCTCCAGAGCCAGGATGGCCAGGATCAGGATCAGGGGCACCGTCCAACCGCCCGAGGCGGCCTTGACCAGCCCGAGCAGGAGGGGGCCGGTGGCTGCGATCAAGTAGCCGGTTCCCTGGGCCATGGCCGAGAGCCGCACCGCCGAGCCGGCGTTCGCGGCCCGCACCACCATCAGCAGGAGCGCCAGGGAGAAGGTGGCGCCGGTGCCGACGCCCAGGATTGAGACCCAGAGCAGCGCGGTGTCGAGGGGACCAAGGAGCACCCCGAGTAACCCGACGGCGGTGACCGCGAGACCAGCCAGCACCGCCAGCCGCTGGTCGCGGGTCCGGGAGGCCAGCGCCGGGCCGAGCAGGTTGCCGACGATCCCGATGGTCGCCAGCACGGCCAGCAGGATCCCGGCGGAGGCGGCGCTGTCGCCCCGGGCCCGGTAGATCGAGGGAAGCCACGACAGGCAGGCGTAGTAAACGAGCGACTGGAGTCCGAAGAAGCTGGTGACCGCCCAGGCGACCGGGCTGCTCCAGAGCCGCCCCCGGCCGCGGGCGCTCTCCTCGGCCGCCCGCCCTCCTCCTCTCCGAGAGGGCCGGCGGGCCAGCTGGGTCGTCCAGACCAGGCCCGCGAGAGCCGCCGGGATGGCCCAGATCCCAAGGGCCAGATGCAGGGTCCTGGTGGCATGGAGGACGGGCACGGTCAGGCCGGCCGCCAGTCCCGCCCCGACGCTGAGGGCGACGGTGTAGGCCGAGGTCAAGGCGGCGGCGTGACCGGGGAAGCGGCCCCGGACCAGGGCCGGAACCACCACGTTCATGATCGCCACCGCCAGAGCGGCGATGATCGTTCCCGGGAAGAGGCCGAGCCCGGGCCAGCAGGCTCGGACCAGCAGCCCCGCGGTCAGGGCCGCGATCGCCGCCAGCAGCAGCTGCTCCTCACCGAGCCGGCTTCTCAACCAGGGGCCGGCGAGCGCCGCCAGACCGAAGCAGAGAACTGGCACGGTCACCAGCAGCGATTGGCCCGCCGTGCCCAGGTGGAGGTCGGCCAGGATCGGCGGCACGCCCGAGACCGCCAGGCGCAGGTTGAATGCCAGGAGGAGGATCGCGACCACGGCCAGGAGCGGCCGGGACCGGCGCCCCCCAGGCCGCCCCCCTGACTCCGGCCTGGCGGTCAGCGGACGGGCAGGACTGGCTCGGGCAGGGGCGGCGGCGCACCCTCCGGGCTGGGCTCGCCGGGCGGCGGCGGCGGGACGACCGGGCCCGGTTTGGCCGGCAGGCCGGTGACCTGGAGGATCACCTCCTCGTCCAGGGACTCGTCGCGGAGCAGCGCCTGGGTCAGAGCCTCGAGCCGATCTCGGTTCTTGCCCAGGAGCTCACAGGCCTTGGCGAAGCATTCCTCGACGATCCGCTTGACCTCGGCGTCGATGACCTGGGCGGTGGCCTCGCTGTAGGGGCGCTGAGCCATCACCAGGGCTTGGTTGTCGGGCTCATCGGCCAGATTGAGCGGCCCCACCAACGGGCTCATCCCCCAGTGGACCACCATCTGGCGGGCGATCGCGGTCACCTGCTGGAGGTCGCTCTCGGCACCGGTCGTGACCACATCGTAGACGAGCTTCTCGGCGGCCCTGCCCCCGAGAGCGCCCACGATCCGAGCCCGCAGGTAGGTCTCCGGGTAGTTCTGGCGGTCGTCGACCGGGGATTGGACGGTCACGCCCAGGGCCCGGCCCCGGGGAACGATCGAGACCCGGCGAACCGGGTCGGCCTCTGGGACCAGCAGACCGAGCAGGGCGTGGCCGCTCTCGTGGCAGGCGGTCCGGCGCCGATCCTCCTCGGAGAGGACGATCCGGCGGGCGGCTCCGAGGAGGACCTTCTCGAGGGCATCCGTGAAGTCGGCCTGGGTCACCGCCTTGCGGTCCCGGCGGGCCGCCAGCAGGGCCGCCTCGTTGACCAGGTTGCGGAGCTCGGCCCCGACCAGCCCGGGGGTCTGGGAGGCGAGGCTGTTGAGATCGACCGCCCCGTCCAGGGGCACTCCCCGGGTGTGGATCTTGAGGATCGCGGCCCGGCCCACGCGGTCGGGGGGCTGGACCATCACCCTGCGATCGAAGCGTCCGGGCCGGAGCAGGGCCGAGTCGAGGACGTCGGCGCGATTGGTCGCGGCCAGGACGATGACTCCCTCGCGGGAGTCGAAGCCATCCATCTCGGTCAGGATCTGGTTGAGTGTCTGCTCCCGCTCATCGTGGCCGCCGAAGCTGGCGCCCACCCCCCGGCTCCGCCCGATCGCGTCGAGCTCGTCGATGAAGATGATCGCCGGGGCGGCGGCCCTCGCCTTGGCAAAGAGGTCGCGGACCCGGGAGGCGCCCACCCCAACAATCATCTCGATGAACTCCGAGGCCGACAGGTTGAAGAAGGGGACCTTGGCCTCCCCCGCCACCGCCCGAGCCAGCAGGGTCTTGCCGGTGCCGGGAAGCCCGACCAGGAGGACGCCCTTGGGCACGGTGCCGCCGAGGCGCTGGTACTTGGCCGGTTGGCGCAGGAAGTCGACGATCTCCTCGAGCTCTTCCTCGGCCTCCTCGATGCCGGCGACGTCGGCGAAGGTGGTCGCCGGCCGCTCGGCGTCGTAGAGGCGGGCCTGGCTCCGCCCCATGCTGAAGAGGCCGCCTCCAGCCGAGGCCGCCGCCCGGCGCATGAAGTAGAGCACGGCGAAGACGATCAGCAGGGTCGGGCCGAAGCTCTCCAGAAGCTCGACCCAGATCGGGGTCAGGGTCGACTCGGCGTTCACGGTCACGTTGTGCTTCTGGAGGAGCGCCTCGAGGCCTCCGCCGGCGAAGCTCGGGACCTGGGTCGTGAAGTACTTGGCCTTGGTCTTGGCCGACGGCGAGGCGCCGGTCCGGTGGCGGAAGGTCCCCTGGATCGTGCCCGAGCTGGTGGTGATCGTGGCCACGTCGTTGTGGCCGATGTCGGTGACGAACTGGTTGTAGGGGATGGTTATCGACTTGGGCGCGGCCGGGGCCAGGAACACGTTGACGATGACGACGTTGAGGACCAGGATGACGATCAGGGGCATCCAGCTCCGCAGCGATCGCCAGTTCATCGGGGGGCGCCCCCCGGGCGGAGGACTCTGGGGCGCTCTGGAAGGCGGAGCCGAGCCGTCAGGCATGAGGGCACGCTAGCAGATGGCGAGCGTCGTCAGCCCCAATTCCGCTCCATGCTCCAGCCACCGGATTCCCGGTCCTGGCGCAGATCCAGGCAGCGGCCATCCTCGAGCATGACCCGCCAGCAGTCCCGGCGCACCGGACGCTCAGGCGCCACCCGCCACCAGCCGACCTCGATCTGCCAGCGCTCCGCCACCGCCGTCACCAGGATGAAGCCCTGACCGAGATCGATCGCCCGGGGGGCGGTTGGGTTCTGACCCAGACGGACCCGGATCGGAGTCATCGGGAGCTCCAGACCAAGCGCTCCTCCGGGACATCGCCTCGGTGGCCGGGCCTCACCTCCACCTGCCAGACCAGGCCCCTGCCGAACCGGTCATGGAGCCGGTCCACGGCGCGCTGGACCATCTCGCGGTCGGCCGCCAGTCCCTGCCAGAGACCGAGCTCTCGCACCGGGGCGGCGACCAGGTCGAAGGCAGCCAGCTCCACCACCGTCACCGGGGCCGAGGGACGGGCGCGACCGAAGAGGCTGAGCAGCGGCCCCAGCAGCTCTTCGGCGGTAGCCATGGGGGCGGGGGGAGCCACCTCCCCCCACCAGACCTGGCGCTCGGCCAAAGCCGGCAGGCCATCCTCGCCCAGCAGGACGAGCCGGATCCGGCCTGCGGCCCGTCCTTGCTGGACCAGCTCCTGAGCCAGACCCCGGGCCAGTTCGGCGGCGCCGAAGCGGAGCGACTCCGAGTCCTCCACCCCCCCGGCCAGGACCCGGCGGACACCGCAGGGAGGCGGCTCCCGCCAGGGGTCGATCCCGGCTGAGTCCTGGCCCCGACAGAGCCGGTGCAGCAGGATCCCCTCCGGGCCGAACTGGCGCTGGAGGTCGACCAGGGTGATGGCGGCGCAGTCGCCGCAGGTGCGCAGGCCGAACTGTCTGAGCCGTTCCGCTATCTCCGGGGGAATCGGCAGCGCGGTCACCGGCCAGTTGGCCAGAAATTCCACCGCCTTCCCCACCGGTACCGAGCGCACCCGCCCGGGGGCGGCCAGCTGCGCCGCCGCCCAGGCGGAAAAGCGAGACGGGCCCACCCCCACGCTGGGGGTGACGCCCAGAGCCTCCTGCAGCGCCCGACCACATTGGACCGCCCGGGACCCCTCCTCCGCCCGGAGGGGATCGCTGCCCCTCAGGTCGACATAGGCGCTGGCGTCATCGCCCCACTCCACCAGCGGACTGCATCCGGTCAGGGCCAGCCGGGCCTGTCGCCGCAGCTCGGCCACGGCGGCCAAGTCCACGTCCAGCTGCGCCGCCAAGGGACAGAGGACGACGGCCCGGCGCCAGTCCTGGCCGGGTCTTACCCCCCTGTTCCAAGCCGCCGGCGAAGCCGCCACCACCAACCGACGACCGCCCGGGCCCTCTCCCCCCACCAGCACCGGCTCCTCCCTCAGCTCGGGATGGGCCCGCCCGATCAGCACCAGGGACAGGTGGGGGAAGGTCAAGCAGGCGAGGCGGGTGGGAGAGCTCACCGGCCACTCCCGGCGGCGGCCTGGAGCAATTCCTCGTCTTCGATGATCTCCCCCATCCCCTCGAGCCCGACCCGGAGCTGGTAGGCCCGGGGGAAGTTGAGCTGGAGGCGGCAGCTGGCCCCCGGCGCCCCCAGATGGCTGCGGGTGACCTGCGCCGTCAACCGGAGCCCGCAGACATCCCCATGGGCCAAGGCCCAGTCCAGCCGCCAGCACTCCAACTCCAGGCAGACCCTCTCGCTGAGGGCGGCCGGGAGCAGCCTTCCCCCCAGCAGCAGCGCCGCGCAGTCACCCTCGGTGAGCGCCGTCAGCAGCGCCGCCGGGGCTGCCGCGGGGGTGAGCCGGGGCCAGTCCTCGGCCACCATGAGGCAGAGGGCGATCCCAGCTCGAGCCAGCGCGCGCGCCGCCGCCCAGCCCTCCTCCTGGTGCCGGGGCCGGACCACCCAGCAGTTGTCCAGATCACCGCCGTAGGCGTCGATGATCCCCATGTCCAGATCCAGGGTGAAGTCGACAATCACGACTGGCGCCGATCGGGACACCTCCGCTGCCAGGGCCAGACCGAGCTCGAACGCCCCGGACCCCGAACGGCCCCGCAGCCGGCTGATCCGGCGCCGAGGCAGACCCTGGCAGCCTGTGATCGCGTCCAGGGTCTCAACCCCGGTCACCAGCCCAGAGAGCCGGGCTGGGGCTCCAGCCTGGACCGATCCCGGTCCGTAGCGGGAGTTGAGCGAGGCCAGGGCCAGCTCAAGAGCCCCAGCCCCGGACCGATCCCGCCCCGCTTCTCCCCGGGCCAGCCTTGCTGACACTGGAACCATCCATCTGACTCTTGGACCGCTTCAGGTGAAGCTGGGCCTCACCAGGCTCCTGCCAATTGTACGAACACCTGTTCGTCCAAGCAAGCCCGGGCCGGGAGGCCGCTAGGGGGAGCGGGGGGAGCCGGCCGGGAGGGACTGGGAAATAGCAAGGCGGTCCATGTTTTCCTTAGTATTCGTGCGTCGCCTTGACCGTCCTTGTTTGCCTACCAGGAGGTGTCCCCATGAATCGCCGAGAGTTGGCCAAAGACCTGCAAAACCGCATCCAGTTCGAGAACGACCAGGGCAGCAAGGAGCCCTTTTTCTCAAGTTTCATGCTCGCCGACGACACCCTCAAGCTGATCTTCCAGATCGTCGGCAAGGAGCTTGAGCGCGGGGGCGAGGTCTCCATCGCCGGCTTCGGTCGCTGGAAGGTGCGCCAGACCGCCGCTGGACTAAGGCGCAACCCCCAGACCCAGGAGATGGTTCGGGTTCCCGCCTCGCAGAAGGTGCGCTTCTACCCCGCGACCGCGCTCAAGGCCGCCGTCGC
>DATDII010000101.1:0-3670 GCA_036521135.1 Candidatus Dormiibacterota bacterium
ACCACCAGGTCGGCGACGACACCGTGATCGGACCGGGGGGCGACGCGGCCGTGCTCCGGCTCCGGGGACGCGGGGACGGCCTCGCCCTGACCGTCGACAGCGCCCACCGGTCGGCCCCCCTCGACCCGCGCCGGGCCACCGCCATCGCCGTCGCCGAGGCGGTCCGCAACCTGGCCTGCGTCGGCGCCGAGCCGATCGGGATCACCAACTGCCTCAACTTCGGCGACCCGGACCGCCCCGAGATCATGTGGCAGCTGGAGGAGGCGATCGCGGGCCTGGCCGAGGCGGCGACCGCCTTCGGCGTCCCGGTCGTGAGCGGCAACGTCAGTCTCTACAACCAGTTCGCCGGCGAGGGCATCCCCCCAACCCCGACCCTGGGCCTGGTCGGCCTGCTCCCGGACCTGAGCCGGCGGATCGGCTCCGGCTTCGTCGAGGCGGGCGACCTGGTGGCGCTGGTCGGTCCCGCCGGGGCCGGGCCGACCGGGGTCGAGCTGGCCGGCTCCGAGTACCAGCGGATCGCTGACGGGGTCCTCGAGGGGACCCCGCCCGAGCTGGACCTGGCCCAGGAGGTTCGCTCGGCGGCGGCCGTCCGGGCGGCGATCGCGAAGGGGCTGCTTCGCTCCGCCCACGACTGCTCCTCAGGCGGGCTCGCCGTGGCCCTGGCCGAGTCGGCGTTGCTGGGCGACCTCGGGGCCACCATCGTGGCCCCGCTCGGCACACCCGCCGAGGCGTCCCCGGGCTTCGTCCCCGGGGTCCTCTTCGGTGAGTCCCAGGGCCGCTACCTGGTGAGCCTGGCCCCGGGCCAGAAGCAGGCGGCGCTTGGCCACTTCCGCGAGATGGAGGCCCCGTTCGCGGTCCTGGGTCTGGTTGGCGGGACCGTCCTCGAGGTGGAGGGGCTGGCCCGCCTCGACCTCGAGGAGGCGGGCCAGGCCTGGCGCGGCGCCGTGCCGGGAAGGCTGGCGCCGGTTGGGGGACCCCGATCGTGAGGCCGCTCGAGCGGGGCGCCTCGTCCCTGGGGGAAGTTGGGTTCCAGGTATTCTTGTGGGGTTGACAGCCAAGGCGGGCCCCGCTGCCCCGCTCCTCCCGGCAACCGGCCCGGGTGAGGCCGAGCCCGACAAGCTGCACGAGGCTTGCGGCATCTTCGGCGTATTCGCTCCCGGCCAGGACGTGGCCAACCTCTGCTACCTCGGGCTCTACGCGCTCCAGCACCGGGGCCAGGAGTCGGCCGGGATCTGCACCGCCGACGGCGAGGAGCTCCACCTCTACCGCGACATGGGCCTGGTCGGCCAGGTGTTCTCGGCCGAGTCGCTAGGCCAGCTCCGGGGGTCGGTGGGACTGGGCCACACCCGCTACTCGACGACCGGGAGCTCACGCCTCAGCAACGCCCAGCCGTTCAGCTTCGAGCACGGCCAGCTCGGCCCGGTGGCGCTGGCCCACAACGGCAATCTGACCAACACCCAGGCCCTCCACGCGGGGCTGGTCGAGGAGGGCCAGCACTTCGAGACGTCGAGCGACAGCGAGGTGCTCGCCACCCTGCTGGCGAGGACACCCGGCGAGCGGCTCGAGGTGGTGCTCCAGCGGGCCCTGCCCCGGGCCCAGGGCGCCTACTCCCTCGGCTTCCTGACCCGGGACAGCCTGGTCGCGGCCCGGGACGAGCTGGGCATCCGCCCGCTCTGCATCGGCCGGCTCGGCGACCTCAACGCCCCCGGCGGCAACGGCTACATCATCGCCAGCGAGACCTGCGCGCTCGACGTGGTCGGGGCCAAGCTGGTCCGCGAGGTCCGCCCGGGGGAGATCGTCACCATCGACCGGGACGGCCTCCGCAGCGCCGCCTTCGGGGTCCGCCGCCAGCCGGCCATGTGCTCCTTCGAGTTCATCTACTTCGCCCGGCCCGACTCGGTGCTCCAGGACCGCAGCCTCTACGAGGCCCGCCGGGCGATGGGGGTGCGGCTGGCAGAGGAGGCTCCCGTCTCGGCCGACCTGGTCATCCCCCTGCCCGACTCGGGCACGCCCGCCGCGATCGGCTACGCCGAAAAGAGCGGCGTCCCCTTCGCCGAGGGGATGATGAAGTCGCGCTACATCAACCGCACCTTCCTCCAGCCCGAGCAGGGCATGCGCGAGGCCGGGGTCAGGCTCAAGTTCAACCCGATGCGCCACGTGCTCGAGGGCAAGCGGGTGATCCTGGTCGACGACTCGATCGTGCGGGGCTCCACCTCGCGGCAGATCGTGGAGGCACTCCGGCGGGCGGGGGCCCTCGAGGTCCACATGCGGGTGGCCTCGCCGCCGATCCGCTTCCCCTGCTTCATGGGCATCGACATCGCCAGCCGGAGCGAGCTGATCGCCGCGGGCCGGACTCCCGAGGAGGTCCGGGACCTGATCGGCGCCGACTCGCTCGCCTACCTCAGCCTCGGCGGCCTGCGCCAGGCGCTCCGGGCCGGATCCAGCGGCAGCGGCTTCTGCTTCGCCTGCCTCGACGGCGCCTACCCGGTCCAGGTCCCCCAGCAGCTGGAGATGGACAAGCTGGCCCTGGAGGGCTGAGGCTGAGAGTGGGCAGGACCAGGTGAGCCGCTACGTCGACGCCGGGGTCGACCGGGCCCGGGCCCGGGCGGCGGTGTCCCGGGTGGCCGAGCTGGCCAGCGGAACCCACGGGCCCTCGGTGCTGGAGGGGATCGGACCCTTCGCAGCCGTCTGGCGCCTCGGCTCCCAGGTGCCCCCGGACGCGGTCCTGGTCAGCTCCACCGACTCGGTCGGGACCAAGTCCAAGGTCGCGGTCGCTCTCGGGCGCCACCAGGGGATCGGCCAGGACGTCGTCAACCACTGTGTCAACGACGTCCTCACCACCGGCGCCGAGCCCCTCTTCTTCCTCGACTACTTCGCCAGCGGCCGGATCGAGGCCGGCGTCCTCGAGCAGCTGGCGGAGGGGATGGCCCTCGCCTGCCGCGCCAATGGGTGTGCCCTGGTCGGCGGGGAGACCGCAGAGATGCCCGGGGTCTACGGCATCGGGGACTACGACCTGGCCGGGTTCCTGGTCGGGATGACGTCCGAGGTGGCCCTTCTTGGAGCGGGGCGGGTCCGGGCCGGAGACCGGCTCCTGGCCCTGCCCTCGACCGGGCTTCACACCAACGGCTACTCCCTGGTCCGCCACCTCCTGGCCGAGCGCGAGCTGGAGTACGACACCCAGCTGCCGGGAACATCCGCCCCCCTGGCCGACCTGCTCCTGGCGGTCCACGCCTCCTACCTGGAGCCGGTCCGGGCCCTCCGCCAGCTGGGTGAGGTCCACGCCCTGGCCCACATCACCGGGGGCGGGATCCTGGAGAACCTGCCCCGGGTCCTGCCCGACGACCTCACCGCCCTGGTCGATCGGGGGAGCTGGCGGGTTCCCGAGCTCTTCACCGCCCTCCAGGTGCTGGGCGACATCCCCGAGGACGAGCTCTGGCGCTCCTTCAACATGGGGGTGGGCATGATCGCAGTGGTTCCGGCGGCGACTGCGGGCGCTATCGGCGACCTCGCCGGCCACGGCTTCTTCGAGATCGGCGAGGTCGGTCCCCGGCAAGGCCCCGACCGGGTCCTGCTCAGCTGACCCCGCCACCCGCCGACGGCCCCCGCCTCGGGGTCGGAGTCCTGGTCTCGGGGATGGGGACCAACCTCGGCGCCATCCTCGCCGCCGCCG
>DATDII010000102.1:0-4398 GCA_036521135.1 Candidatus Dormiibacterota bacterium
GTCGATGTAGATCCGGGCCCGGCTCAGGGTGACCATCGCCGAGGCGATCCTCTGCCAGGTGTCGTCGGCGAGCTGGCCGGTGCGGAGCCGGTAGGCGTCGACCCCGGCCTCGCTGCAGAGCATGCGCTGGACCAGGGCGTCCCGGGCCATCTCCAGGCTGAAGAGGGCGACCCCGTGCTGGCGCTGGACCGCCGCATGGCGGGCCACGTTGAGGGCGAAGGAGGTCTTGCCCACCCCGGGCCGGGCCGCCACCACGATCAGCTCCGAGCGCTGGAAGCCGGAGGTGACCGCGTCGAGCTCGCCGAAGCCGCTGGCGACCCCGGTGACGGACCGCTTGGCCCGCTGGTTGTAGGCGTTCTGGAGCATCTCCCAGGTGTCGGGCAGGCGCTCGCCGATCGACTCGAAGTCGCTCTTGACCCGGCCCCGGTCGGCGACCTGGAAGACGGTCCGCTCCGCCTCCTCGATCGCCCGCTGGGCCTCGAGGCTCTCGTCGAACCCGAGGTCGGCGAGGCGGCCCCCAGCCGAGATCAGCCGCCGCTTGAGGGCGTGGTCGGTCACGATCCGGGCGTAGTACTCGACGTTGGCGGCGGTCGGGACCGAGGCGGCCAGCGAGGTGAGCACCTCGAGGCCTCCGACCCGCCCCAGCGACCCCTGCCGCTCGAGCTCGTCGGCCAGGGTCAGGGTGTCGATCGGCGTCCCCTGGGCGAAGAGGTGGAGCATGGCCCGGAAGACGTCGGCGTGGGCGGCCAGGTAGAAGTCGTCGGCGTCGAGCTTGCCGACCACGACCCCGATCTGGTCCTTGTCCAGCAGGAGGGCACCCAGGACCGAGCGCTCGGCGTCGACGTTGTGGGGAGGGAGGCGAAGCGGGGTGGCCGGCCGGAGCTCCGGCCGGGCGCTCACGCGGCGACGACCCGGACTTTGATCCGGGCCTCGACCTCAGAGTGGAGTTTGGCGACGGCCTGATGCTCGCCCACCTCATGGGCGGGCTCGAACTCGATCTTGCGGCGGTCGAGGACCACCCCCAGCTGGGACTCGATCGCCTCGGCCACGTCGATGTTGACCACGGCGCCGTAGAGCTTGCCGGTCTCGCCCGCCCGGGCCGCGATCTCGACCGCGGTCGCCTCGAGCTTGGTCGCGGTCGCCCGGGCCTCGGTCAGCTCGGCCTCGACCCGGTGGCGCTGCCGGTCGCGCTGGGCCTTGATCTGGGCCTCGGCGGTAGCCCTCGCCGGCTGGGCCAGGTGGCGCGGGAGCAGGAAGTTGCGGGCGTAGCCGTCGGCAACGTCGCGGACGTCGCCGGCATGGCCGGTCCCGGCCACATCCTTGGTCAGGATGACCTTCAAGTCGAATGCTCCTCACTGGCTGGGGGCAGGGGGCCGGCGATCCCGGCCTCTCCTTCCGCCTCAGCGGTCGGCCCCCCGGCTGACGCAGGGGAACGGTACCAGGGAGCGGGCTCAGCTGGGTGCTCGGGCCCGGGGAGCCGATGCCTGTTAGGCCGGGGCGCGCCCCGCAGAGATGGGAGCAGGAGCGCCAGCCGCCCGGCCGCCGCCCGGCCCTGGCGGAGGTCGAGGTCGAACCGGCTGCGCCGGGCCCGGATGTCGGCCTCGATCTCCTCGCGGAGCGCCGCCGGTGCCTGGGAGTTGAAGGTCCGGACCGCCAGCACGGTGAGAGTGATCGCATCCATCTGCCCCAGCACCGGGATCCAGGCGGGCAGGTCGACGGCGGGGTTGAGGATGAGCGTCAGGGATCCGAGCAGGCCCGCCTTGAGCGGCGCGGGAGTGCGCGGATCCCGGGCCAGGCAGTAGGCCAGGCGAAGCTGCTGGGGCAGCTCCACGACCAAGAGGCGGAGCCGCTTGAGCGGACCGATGACAGACACCCCGAAAAAACTGGCGATCGTCCCCGACCGCCCCAGTCTATCGGTAGTCCGGCGAGGGACGGCTCAGGATCCTGGAAGCCCATCTGCGATCCTTGAGTAGAACAGCGGGAATGCCCCAGCAGCGAGGTCCAGGTGCCCGGAGACGCGTCCCGGTGGGATGGCTTGGGCTGCTCACCTGAGGGGCGGATGAGCGGATGGCGCGGGTCGGACCTTCAGGCGGGCATGGCGCCGGGCTCGCCCGGCCGAGGGGCCCAGCCGCTCCGGTCCCGCTCCAGAAAGCGCACGGCCGCGGCGGCTGATCCCGGGTCATCCGATTGCGGCAGCTCCCCCTCCATGACCGCCTCGAGGAGTGCTGCCTGGGCCCGCCCGATCCAGGGCCCGGCGGGAAGCTGGAAGGCCTTCTTGAGCTGCTCCCCACCCAGAGGCGGCCGGATGCCCTGGGGATGCGCGGCGGCGACTGCCGCCAGCCTCGTCTCAAGCTCGTCGAGCTCGGCGACCCCGGGATAGGCCGAGCCCTTCGTGTCGGCCCGGGCCAGGGCCATCAGCGAAGGGAGGAGCTCCCCGGCGTCATGGGAGAGCCGGCGGACCGCGCTGTCGGCCCATTCCGAGCGGTAGGCGATCGGGCGCATGTGGAGGAGCACCAGCTGGCGCACGCCGGCGATCTCGGCCCCGCTGAAGCGCAGCCGCCGCATCACCGCCTCGGCCAGGTCGGCGCCCACCTGGGGATGGCCGATGAAGGTCGGACCGCTCGGCCCGGCCGCCGCGGTCGGGGGCTTGCCGACGTCGTGGAAGAGCACCGCCAAGCGGACCAGCTTCTCGCTCGGGGCGCAGTCGAGGGCGAGGCAGGTGTGCTCGAAGACGTCGCCCAGGTGATAGCCACCCTGGTCGACCCCGGCCATCGCCGCCAGCTCGGGAGCGAACTGGGAGAGCAGCCCGGTCCGCTGCAGGATCCGCAGGCCCGGCCCCGGCCGTGGCGCGAGCAGGAGCTTGAGGACCTCGTCCCGCACCCGCTCCGGCGAGACGATCTCGAGCCGGGGGGCCATCTCGGCCATCGCCTCCTCCAGCCCCGGCGCCAGGCGGAACTCGAGCTGGGCCACGAAGCGAGCCGCCCGGAGCATCCGCAGGGGGTCCTCGGAGAACGTCTCCGCCGGTGGCAGCGGGGTCCGGAGCAGCCCGCGGCGAAGGTCCTCCAGACCATGGCCGGTCGGGTCCAGGACCAGTCCCCGGCTGTCCAGGAGCAGGGCGTTGACGGTGAAGTCACGCCGCTCAACGTCCTCCTCCAAGGTCCCGGCCCGGACCGTGGGCTTGCGGCTCTCAGGCGAGTAGGCCTCGGCCCGGGCCCGGACGAACTCGACGGTGAAGCGCTTCTGGCCCGGGACCGCGAAGGCGATCTGGGCGGTGCCGAAGCGCTCGAAGGCGACCACCCGGGCCCGCCGGTCCCAGCGCCGCCGGAGCCACTCGGCCGCCTCCTCGGCGCTGCCCTGCTCGACCACCACGTCGACGTCGGTCTCGGCTGGCCGGCCGAGGAGGAGGTCGCGGACGTAGCCCCCGACCACGCAGACGCGGGCCCCGACCGCCCCCTCGAGCTCGGGCAGGAGTCGGCGGAGCCCGGCCGGGGACGGCTTCTCCGGGATGACCTCGATCGGGTCCGACTCAGGCAAAGACGACTTCGCCATCGTCGTCGGTCCGCTCCCCGGGAACGACCAGCTCGTCGCAGGTGGGGCAGTAGAAGCGCAGCTCCATGGCGGTGCCACAGCGCTGGTGGAGGGCGCCTGGACCCTCCTCCCCGCCCCCCCAGCGGTCCAGCGCCTCAACCGCGGCCGCCAGCCCCCGGCCGAGCGGGGTGAGCAGGTACTCGACCCGGGGAGGCCGGCTGGAGTAGCTCCGGCTCAGGACCACGCCGCCCGCCTCGAGCCGGCGAAGACGCTCGCTGAGGACGTTGGACGCTATCGTCGGCACGTCGCGCTGGAGGTCGCTGTAGCGCCGCGGCCCGGCCAGGAGCGCCTCCACCAGGAGCAGCGCCCAGCGGTCCCCGACCCGGTCGAGGGCGCTCGCCAGGCCCTCCCGGCTCGGCCTCGGCGTCTCGGTCATCAGCTCATCTTCGCTTGCCCGAGAGCGCTCGGTGCACGGGCGACCTTCAACGCCTATAGTTGCTACTTGCAAGACAC
This sequence comes from Candidatus Dormiibacterota bacterium, assembly GCA_036521135.1. GTDB lineage: Bacteria > Chloroflexota > Dormibacteria > Aeolococcales > Bog-877 > Bog-877. The sequence continues at coordinate 4,042 of DATDII010000102.1, forward strand.
AACTGGCGCTGGGAGGAAAGAGTTGGGCATCGCAGAAGAGCTCGAGGCGGCGGCGGCACGGGTGAGCGAGCAGGCGCTGGGAGCGGTGGTGGGGGTGGGCGGCCGGTGGCCCTCGGGGAGCGGCTTCGTCCTGGCGCAGGGCTCGGTCGTGACCAGCGCCCACAACGTCCATGGGCCGGGAGCCCAGGTCCACTTCGGGGACGGATCCCGGCGCGACTCGACAGCAGTCAACGCCGACCTCGCCGGCGACCTGGCCGTGGTCCAGGTGGACACGACCGGCTTCACCCCGGTCCGTTTCGCGGCGGCGGCGCCCCAGCTGGGCACGCCCTTGTTCGCCGCGGCCAACCCGGGGGGCCA
>DATDII010000103.1:0-5764 GCA_036521135.1 Candidatus Dormiibacterota bacterium
GGCCATGTTGATGAACCAGGCCGGGTGCTTGGCCCCGCCACCGGCCGAGGCGACTACCAGCCAGGCCTCCGGTCCGTCGGGAAAGCCGCCCAGAGGCGCGGTGCGGAGCTGGTCCGAGCGGGAGCCCATAGTGGTCAGGACCAGGGCGGGAAACCCCATCATCTTGGGCTGGTCCGGGCCCTGCCTCCGGCGGTAGCGGGCCACCTGCATCTTCACGACTGGAGCGAGGAGGCGGTTGAAGAGGCGCGGTCTCGATGCTCCCCTTGACCCGGGCGGGGTCACCTGGATTCCCATGGCGCTCTCCTTTCAACCGGTGCGGGCTGGCCTGAGGCCGCCCAGGGACTGATTATCGGTGCCGCCCGCGGGGCCCTGGCCCCGGTGATGGGGGCACGACCTCGCCTGGTCCCGGGCCTTGCGCCAGAGACCTTCTGGCGGCTACGCTCACCGCCCCAGTTGGAGGTCGGTCAGAAGGAGGTGAGTCGCATGGAAAAGACGATGGCTGTGACTCGCGCCGAGGACCCTTGCGCCTTTATCCCCATGGTGCCCTGCCTCCGCTGACCCCCTAGATCGCGTCGGCGGGCACCTCCAGCCGGAGGCTACCGCTTGACCCCTATTGATTCCCTGGCACTTGCCCCCCTGGGCTGGGACGAAACTCATGCCCAGGCCCTGGCTGAGCTGGTCCTGCCCAATACCGTGCCGGCTCGCGTCGCTCGGGTCGACCGGGCTCGGTGCACCGTGCTCGACCCATCGCCGAAGCGCGCCGTCTCGACCCACCATCAGGTGGCGACCGGCGACTGGGTCGTTGTCGGAGCCGGACCCGCGGCCGGCGATCCCGACCACGTGCTGGCGATCCTGCCCCGCCGGACCGCGTTCGTCCGGGAGCGGAGCGGCTCCGAGACCACGCCCCAGGTGATCGCGGCCAACGTCGACCGTGTCCTCCTGCTCGTCGGGCTCGATCTCGACCTGAGATCCACCCGGCTCGATCGCTACCTGGCCCTCGCCTGGGAGAGCGGCGCGGTCCCAGCTGTAGTTCTGACCAAGTCCGACACGGCAACTGGACCGACGATTGAGGCGGCCCGAAGCTGGGCTGAGCTGGGGGCCGCAGGAGCCGACGTGAGCGTTGTCAGCGCGGCGACCGGTGCCGGGGTCGAGGAGCTGGTGGCGCGCCACCTGGCAGCGGGACGGACCGTGGCCCTGCTCGGGCCCTCGGGGGTCGGCAAGTCGTCCTTGATCAACGCCATCGCCGGTCAGGATCTGATGGTCACCGGCGCCACCCGGCGCGACGGCAAGGGACGCCACACCACGACCCACGGCCAGCTCCTCCTGGTCCCGGGACGGGGGGTCCTCCTCGACACCCCGGGCCTGCGCTCGCTCGGCCTCTGGAACGCCAGCGAGGGGCTGAACCGCACCTTCTCCGACCTGGAGGATCTGGGCAAACAATGCCGCTTCTCGGATTGCGGCCACCTGACCGAGCCTGGCTGTGCCGTCACCGCTGCGATCGCCGCCGGTCAGCTCACCCCGGAGCGGCTCGCCAGCTGGCGCAAGCTGGAGCGGGAGCTCGCCTCGCTGGCCATGCGCCAGGGCGATCGAGCCCTCCGCCTGGAGGCACAGCGGCGCTGGAAGGCGATCAGCCGCTCGGCGCGGCACCAGCCGAGGTAGTTCGAATCAGGCGTCGAGAGCCTGGTCGAGGTCCGCGATCAGGTCGTCGACCAGCTCGAGCCCGACCGAGAGGCGGACCAGGCGGGCATCGACCGCCAGCGGGGAGTCGGCGGCCGAGGCATGGGTCATCCGGGCGGGATGCTCGACCAGCGACTCGACCGCGCCCAGCGACTCGGCCAGGGTGAAGAGGCGAGTCCGCCGGACCATCCCCACGGCGGCCGCCTCGCCCCCCCCGTGGAGGAAGGAGACCATGCCCCCGAAGTCCCGCATCTGGCGCCGCGCGATCTCGTGGCCAGGGTGCCCGGTGAGGCCCGGGTAGAGGACCTGGCGCACCATCGGGTGGGCCCCGAGGAAGGCCGCCACCGCGGCCGCGTTGCGGCAGTGGCGCTCCATCCGCAGGGCCAGGGTCTTGACGCCCCGCTGGACCAGGAAGCAGTCGAAGGGCCCGGGCACCGCCCCGGTCGCGTTCTGGAGGAAGGCGAGTCGCTCGGCCAGGGCGGGATCGTTGAGGGCTGCGAACCCTCCGACCACGTCGGAGTGTCCGCCCAGGTACTTGGTCGTCGAGTGGACGACCAGGTCCGCGCCCAGGCCGAGCGGGCGCTGCAGGTAGGGGGTGGCAAAGGTGTTGTCGATGACCAGGAGGGCACCGCGAGAGTGGACCAACTTGGCTGTCGCGGCGATGTCGACCACCGCCAGCAACGGGTTGCTCGGGGTCTCCACCCAGACCACCTTGGTGTTCGGGCGCCAGGCTTGGGCCAGGGCCTCCGGGTCGGTGGCGTCGGCGACGCCATACTCGAGGCCGGCCTGGGCGTGGACCCGGTCGACCAGGCGGAAGGTCCCGCCATAGGCGTCGCTGTTGAGGAGCAGGTGCTCGCCGGGCCGGAGCAGGGCCCGCAGGACCGCGTCCTCGGCGGCGAGCCCGCTGGCGAAGGCGAAGCCGAAGGCACCGCCCTCGAGCTGGGCCAGCTGGGACTCGAGGCTGCGCCGGCTCGGGTTGCCCGAGCGCGAGTACTCGAAACCTTGGTGCTGGCCGACGGCGGTCTGGCGGAAGGTGGTCGCCAGGTGGACCGCCGGGATCACGGCGCCGGTCGTGAGATCGGGATCTTGGCCGGCGTGGATGGCCAGGGTCTCGAAGCCGGGCTCGGCCTGGGTCACCGGCCCGGCCTGCCCAGCATCGCTCCCAGGACATCGGATCGGGTGATGATCCCGACCGGGTGGCCGTCGTCGAGGACCAGCACCGCCCCGCCGCCCTCCATCCGCTCGACGGCACGCTCCAGAGGCGCGCCGCTGCCGACCGTGGGCAGGGGCGGGCCCATGACCTCGCCGACCGGGCGCGCCAGCAGTCCTGGATCGCGGAAGGCCGCCTCGAGGAGCTCGCGGTCCTGGACCGCCCCCACCACCTCCGCCGCCGCCAGCGGCGGCTCCGCCTTGACCACCGGCACCTGGGACACCTCGTACTCGCGCAGCAGCTGGATCACCGACTGGACCGTCTCGTCGGGGTGGACATGGACCAGGGGCGGGAGCCGCCTGCCCTTGGTGGAGAGGACGTCGGCGGCGCTCTGGCCGCCCGCCCGGAGGAAGCCGAAGTCGGCCATCCAGGCGTCGTTGTAGAGCTTGGAGAGGTAGCCGCGGCCCGAGTCGGGGATCAGCACCACGACAACCTGGTCCGGCCCCAGCGGCCGGCCCACCTGGAGCGCCGCCCAGATCGCGGTGCCGGCCGAGCCCCCGACCAGGATGCCCTCCTCGCGGGTCACCGAGCGGGCGGTCAGGAACGAGTCGCGGTCGCTGACCGCGACCACCTGGTCGACGGCGCCGGGGTCATAGGCGGAGGGCCAGAAGTCCTCGCCGATCCCCTCCACCAGGTAGGGCCGGCCCGAGCCCCCGGAGTAGACCGAGCCCTCGGGGTCCGCCCCGACGATCTGGACCTTGGGGTTTACCGACTTGAGATACCGGCTCACCCCGGTGATCGTCCCGCCGGTCCCGATCCCGGCCACGAAGTGGGTGACCCGGCCCGCGGTCTGGCGCCAGATCTCAGGACCGGTCGTGGCTTCGTGGGCGGCGGGGTTGGCCGGGTTGCTGTACTGGTCGGGCTTGTAGGCCAGGGGAATCTCCTGGACCAGCCGCTCCGAGACCGAGTAGTAGGAGTCAGGGTGCTCCGGGGCGACCGTGGTCGGGCAGACCACGACCTCGGCACCGTAGGCGCGGAGCAGGTCGATCTTCTCGGCGGCGATCTTGTCCGGCATCACGAAGACGCAGCGGTACCCACGCCGGGCGGCGACGATGGCCAGGCCCACCCCGGTGTTGCCTGAGGTGGGCTCGACGATGGTGCCTCCCTTCTTGAGCAGCCCGGCCTTCTCGGCCGCCTCGATCATGGCCAGGGCGGGGCGGTCCTTGACGCTGCCGCCCGGGTTGAGGAACTCGAGCTTGGCGAGGAGGTGGCAGCGAAGATCGCGGCCGACGCGATCTAAACGGACCAGGGGGGTGTCACCAACCAGGTCCGTGAGCGAGCCGGACACCTCCATCTCGGGGCCGGCGTCCCGCAGCGGCCGGGTCGGTATCCCGCCCCTCGGGGTGGTCGCCTGATCCGTGATCAGAGCCACCCGCAGACCCGCCGTCTGGAGCTGGAGGGCCACGCTGGCCCCGGCCTCCGGGGCGTCGGGAGCGACCACGCCAACCTCGCGGGGATGGCGCTCCAGAAGCTGGGCGACCAGTTCCGCGTCGAGGTCGGATCCAGCGGAGTGGATGACATGGCGCGCCTTGGCCAGGATCCGCTCGGGGACGGCGCCGGCCCCCACGACGAGGAGGACATCCACCGGCCCAGCGTAGCGGGCGGGGCCGAGGCCAGGGTGACGGTGCGGCTCGGCCCCGGTAGGTTTCACCTGTCCCGATGCCTCTGGCCTGCCGCTCTGCTAGCGTCGGCCGGTAAATGGACGACGGGATCATCGTCGTCGGTGGGGGACCCGTGGGCTCGGCGCTGGGCCTGATGCTTCCCCACGCCCTGGTGCTGGAGGCGGCGACCTTCCCCCGCGACAAGCCCTGCGGCGAGGGCCTGATGCCGACCGGGGCTGCCATCCTGCGCCAGGCGGGCGTCGACCTCGGCGCCGAGGGGTTTCCTCAAGTGCGCGGGGTCAGCTACCGCCTCCCGGACGGCACCACCGCCCGGGCCGACTTCGGTGGCGGCCCCGGCTATGGCACCAGGCGGACCCGGCTCGACGCGCTCCTCGCCGACCGGGCCGGAGTCCGCTGCGGGGTCCGGGTCACGGCGGTGCGCCCCAGGGCTGACCGGGTCGAGGTTGAGACGACTGCCGGGAGCCTGGTCGCATCCGTCCTGATCGCCGCGGATGGGCTCCGCTCGCCGGTAGGGCGCATGCTCGGCTGGTGGCGGCCCTCGCGGGGCCGGACCCGATACGGGGTCGTCGGGCACCTCTCGGTCGACCATCCCGGCCAGGACATCGAGGTGGGCCTGCTCGGAGGAATGGAGACCTACCTGGCCCCGGTCGGCGAGGGCGAGGTCCTCCTTGCCGTGCTCGGGCGAAAAGGGGAGCTGCGGGCACCGGGGCTGTCCGCGGAGCACACCTACCGCCAGGTCTTGGAGCGGGTCCACCCCGGGCTGGCAGGCGCGCCCCTGCTCGGTGCCCTGAGCGGCGCCGGGCCCTTCAACCTCCGGCCAGGCAAGGTGGCCGAGGGTCGGGTCTTCCTGGCCGGTGACGCCGCTGGCTTCCTCGATCCCCTGACCGGGGACGCCATGAGCGCTGGCCTGGCCCAGGCGAGAGCGCTGGCCGGCTTCCTCGACCGGGATCTCGAGCGGGCTGCGGGGCGCTACCGTCGCTGGGTGGCGGGGCAGTGGCGGCGGCGCGCCTTCGTCGGCGCCCTGGCGCGGTCTTTGTCAGGATCGGGCCAACTGAGCCGACGGGCCCTGGCCGGGACCAGCCGCCGGCCGGGGGCCCTCCAGGCCCTTCTCGGAGTCAACGACGGGAGCCGCTCACTGCGCTCGGTCTCGGCGCTCGACTGGGCGGCACTGCTCGGGTTCGGCCGCGGATGACCAGGATCGCTGGGATCGGGACCGCTCTTCCCAGCCACCAGCTGAGCCCGGCCGTCAGCCAGG
>DATDII010000104.1:0-4184 GCA_036521135.1 Candidatus Dormiibacterota bacterium
GGTGCTGGCCGCCCACGCCCTCGACTCCCTGGACCAGGACGAGGCCGAGCGGGTCGAGGGCCACCTGGCTGGCTGCGCCGAATGCCGGGCCGAGTTTGAGGGACTGCGCGCCCTGGCGATGGAGATCGGCACCGCCGTCGACGACGTCTCCGCCCCACCTGAGCTGAGAGGCCGGATCCTGGCCCGGGCCCGCGCCGACGTGACCGAGCGGAGACAGGGGGAGCCGGCGCCGGCTGCGGTCCGCCAGGGCCGGCGGACCACGAGGTGGTCGCCCTGGCTGGCGACGGCTGCGGCAGCGCTGCTGGCGCTGTCGGCCGGCGGCTGGGGACTCTTCGAGCACTTCTCCGGTTCCCCGGTTCGTCCCGGCCTGGCGGCGGTGAGCCTGACCCCGGTGGAGCGCCTGATCGCGGCCGGGGATGCCACTGTGCTCGAGCTCAAGCCGAGCGGGCACGAAAGTGCCCGGGGAGCCCTCGTCTCCGACCCCCAGAACGGGGTCACCTACCTCCTGCTCTCGCGGGTGCCGGCGCTCCACTCGAGGGCGGTCTACGCCCTCTGGTACATGGCCCCCGAGGGGGGTTCCCTGACCCCGGTCCGGATCGGCCAGGTCGATCGCCCGGGCGCGTTCCGGGTGAGCCGGGGGTCGAGCGGCTTCACCGAAGTGGCGGTGACCCGCGAGCCTCACCACGGCGACACCGTGCCCGAGGGGCCGGTGCTGCTGGCTGCCGCCCTCAGCTAGAGCCGCCCGGGTTGCCCGCCAGGGGCGGCAGGTGATCCGCTCGCCGAGCCGACTCGTAGACCGGTGCAAGCAATCCGGTTCTAGGAGAACGGTATGAAGCAAGTCTCACGGCGCACCTTCCTGCGGCAGGCCTCGCTGGGTGCGGCGGCGGTCGGCGTCGCCACCACGGTGCCCAGCTTCCTGCGACCGGGCGGTCAGGGCGGCGCCAAGGCGACCCCGGCAGCGCAGCTCGGCAAGGTCAGCCACGACGGTCCCCTGGTGGCGCACATCGACGACGTCAACACCGGCGAGATCACGGTGATGGTCGGAACCCGACAGGTGACCTACCGCAACGACGAGGTCGCCCGCGGGCTGCTGCGCGCGACCGAATAGGAGCGGCTCAGCCAGCGCCGCGCAAGCCGGCTCCAGTTATCAGAAAACACCAATAGAGGTGAGCAATGTCATCGCACCGCGAAGCGCCCGAGATCGCCAAGGATCCGGTCGCCGACAACACCGACCTGTACGCCTTCGTCAGTCCGGACCAGCCCGACACCGTGACCCTGATCGCCAACTTCATCCCGCTCCAGGACCCGGCTGGCGGCCCCAACTTCTACGAGTTTGGTGATGACGTCCAGTACGAGATCAACATCGACAACAACGGCGACGGTGATGCTGACGTCAGCTACCTGTTTCGGTTCACCACGACCGTTGCCGACGGGAAGACCTTCCTCTACAACACCGGGACAATCACCTCGCTGACCGACTCCACCTGGAACCGGCGCCAGCACTACCAGGTGACCCGGGTGACCTCCTCGGGCAGCAAGACCCTGGGCCGCGATTTGGCCTGCCCTCCCTGCAACGTGGGCCCGCTTTCAACGCCCAACTATCAGGGGCTGGCGAGCATGGCGGTCCACTCCCTCCCTGGAGGACGGCGGGTCTTCGCTGGGCAGCGCGCCGAGGGGTTCTACGTCGACCTGGGCGCCATCTTCGACCTGGGCGACCTGCGACCCTTCCAGACCCTCCACATCGGACCCCGCCCTTCCGCGTCCGGGGTCAACGCGACGGCCGGCGTCAACGTCCACTCGATCGCCATCCAGGTACCAAAGGAGGACCTGACCAGGGGTGGGTACTCCGGCGCCAGCGCCAGCGATCCGCGCTCGGTGATCGGGGTCTGGGCCGCGGCCAAGCGGCAGCGGGTCAACCTCCACGGTGACGGCGCCAGCACTCCGGTCGGGCCCTGGGTCCAGGTCTCCCGCCTCGGCAACCCGCTGGTGAACGAGGTGATCATCCCGATGGGGGAGAAGGACAAGTGGAATGGCCAGGCCCCCAACTCGGAGGCCAGGTACCTGTCCAGCTACGAGCACCCCGAGCTGGCGGGCCTGCTCCCGGTGCTGTATCCGGACGCTTTCCCCAACCTGAAGGCCCTCGACTCCAAGGGCAGCGCCCGGGCCGACCTGGTCGCGATCCTCTTGACCGGCCTGCCAGCTGGGGTGATCCCCGGATTCCAGAACTACACCGGCAAGACCCAGGCCGACATGCTCCGGCTCAACCTGGCGGTCGCGCCTTCGGCCAGCCCCAGCCTGCTGGGACTCCTGGGCAACGACGCCGCCGGATTCCCCAACGGCCGGCGGGTGTTCGACGACGTCACCTCGATCGAGCTCCGGGCGGTGGCCGGTGCCACCTACGCGCTGATCGACAAGTCGTACCAGCCCGACCCGGCCGCGAGCCTGATCTACGACGTCACCGACCCCAGCAAGGGCACACCTGCCTCGCTGGCAGCGATCGGGATGAACTACCTCGACGTCTTCCCCTACCTGGGAACGCCCAGCGACGGATTCGACACCCCATCCACGACGCCCACCTCCTCGGGCGTCTGAGCAGGTTGAAGGTCATGCCCGAGCATGCCCCGGTCGCCGGCCCGAGCCAGGCGGTAATGGTCGAGGTCGGCCCCGGCTTCGGGGCCCTGGTGGTGATGGCACCATCGGAGCTGGCCGGGGCTGAGATCGAGATCAGCCTGGCCGAGACCCCGGAGCGGCGACAGCACGTCTACGTCCTCCCGCGCTCTCTGGTTGGGGGCACGGCCTGTGCGGCCGTGTTCCCCCGGCTGGGCGCGGGCGAGCACCTCCTCTGGAGCCCGGATGGCTCCCCCGTCATGACGGCGACCGTCCGGGCGGGGCGGGTCGAGGAGGTCACCTGGCCACGATCGGGGGCGCCCGCCCCCCGGAGAACGCTCACCACCAACAAGGGAGACTGACATGCTCACACCAACCCACATCGTGCTCCTCGGCCTGGTCCTGCTCCTGGCCCTGGTCGTATTCGGGCCCAAGCGGTTGCCCGAGCTCGGCCACAGCGTCGGTCGCGCCATCCAAGAGTTCAAGCACGCCAGTACCGGCGTCCACCGGGAGTTCACCGCCGCCGGCACCGAGCTCCACTCCACCTTGGGAAGGGAGAGCGCCGAGGAGCCCCAGGTGGTCATCCCGCCCTTGGCGAGCGACGGGGTAACCCCGACCGGACCAACCACCGGGACCCCGGTCTAGCCGAGGCCGGCAGTCACCATGGCCAGCCAGTCGCTGACCGGTCCGCTGGCTCGGACGCCTCCCAGGGGGGCGCCCGAGCCGGAGCCCGAGGGCGAGCCGATGACGTTGGTGGAGCATCTCGAGGACCTCCGGCGGGTGCTGCTCATCTGCCTAATCGCATGGGTGGCAGCGACCGGGCTCGCGTTCGTCTTCAACCATGAGGTCATCCACCTGCTCGAGCGGCCCCTCCAGCTGGCCCTGAGCCACCGCGCCCGGTCGCCCTTTGGCAACCACCTGATCGTGACCAGCCCGATCGAGGGCCTGACTATCCCCTTCAAGGTCTCGGCGGCGGCCGGGGTCGTCATCTCCTTTCCCATCGTCGCCTGGCAGGCCTGGACCTTCGTCGCCCCCGGGCTGCGCCGCCGGGAGCGGCACCTGATCGGCCCCTTCATCGCCGGCTCTTTGCTCTGCTTCGGCCTGGGGGCGGCATTCGCCTACCTGATCATGCCAATTGGGCTCAGCTTCCTCAGCACCTTCCTCGGCAGCAACGCCGTCTACCTGCCCGATCTGGGTGCCTATCTGACCTTCTTCGGCCTGGTCATCGTCATCTTCGGCGTCACCTTCGAGATGCCCGTCGTCCTCTGTCTGTTAGGCGCCTTCGGCATCGTCAGCAGCCAGCGGCTGAGCCACTGGCGGCTCAAGGCCTACTTCGCCATCGTGGCTGTGGCGTTGGTGATCACGCCCGGTGCCGACCCCTTCACCCCAACCTTCCTCTCGGTCGCCCTGATCCTGCTCTACGAACTGAGTCGACTCATCGTTCGCCACGTCCTCCACCGCTAGCAGAGCCACCCTGTGGCGCGGCCGGCGTCCTCAGACGGTGGGCGCCGGGGGCCAGGGCTGGAGGGTCGGCGGCCCCGGGAGCGCGACGGCCGAGGCGCCTTCCTGCCGGCCCC
>DATDII010000105.1:0-8309 GCA_036521135.1 Candidatus Dormiibacterota bacterium
GTCTCTGAACTGATCGCGAGGGAAGCCTCGCTGCTGAGGCGGAGTCATGAGTCCGGTGGACTTGCTTCGCGTTTTGGCCGCCTCACTGCACCTAACGCAGGGCAAGGTTCGGTGTTTCGCAGAATTTGCAGAGCCCAGCGACCCTTTTATCGCCGATTGATATTTTGAGCTTCAAAGTAAGTCGGCACTTTGAGTTCGGATCGCAGGGTTACTTAGCCACCCGTACCATTTGGCAACTGAATGGGCCGCCTGACGCACTGTCTCTACGTCTCAATATTACCGTAAAAAATAAGGACTTTTTGCAAACACAGGTGCTTGCGCTCCGGCCCCGCCGTGTGCTAGCTTGCCGGCCATGGCGGGGAAACGTGATGAGGAGACAGCGAGGATGATTGACCGAATCACCGGTAGTGCCGTCGAAGTCACAGATGATGAGCAGGCGCCACCGATCCAGGCGATGGCGTCGGAGATGTATCGCCTGCACCACGCCGATGTCTTCCGCTATGTCCGCGCCCGCATCGGTTCGCGGGCTGAAGCGGAGGACATCACCAGCGATGTCTTCTGCAAGGCCGTCGCCGGCCTGAAGAGCTACCGCACCATGCGCTCAACCGCCCTGCCCTGGCTCTACACCATCGCCGCTCACCGGGTGGCCGACCACTACCGGGCCGCCCGTCCCACCAGCGACCTGGAGGTGGCGGCTGAGGTAGCTGACAAGGCGCCCAACCCGGCCGACGTGGTTGTCTCCCGGGACCAGGTGCGCCAGGTTTGGGAGCTGTCCAAGTGCCTGCCCGCCTCGCAGCGACGGGCCCTCTGGCTGCGCTATGGCGAGGAGTTGGAGTTGCGCGAGATCGCGACCCAGATGGGCCGGAGCGTGGAGGCGGTCAAGCTGCTGGTCCACCGCGCGGTCCGCGGCATTCGGACGTCGACATCGGCGCCGGCCGCGGTTGGCCTGCTGCCCGCCCCGATCCGGCCATCCCAAGAGTCGGCCCTAGCCGCCTGATTCGTCTCGCAAGCCAGGGAGGAGCCCACATGCCGCAAGGTCAGTGGAGCGATAAGCGGGAGCGCCAGTACGAGCATGTCCGGGACAGCCTGAAGGACCAGGGCCGCCCGACCAAGGTCGCCAAGGAGATTGCTGCCCGCACCGTCAACAAGGAGCGCGCCCGCCGGGGGGAGTCGAAGGAGGCAAGCCCGACCTCGACCAAGGACATCTCGTCCGGGCGCCGGGGCGGGCTGCGCTCGCACAGCGGCCCCGGGGGGCGGACAAGGGACCAACTCTACGAAGAGGCCAAGAGACGCGGGATCGCGGGACGTTCGCAGATGAACAAGTCCCAGCTTCAGAAGGCGTTGGGCGGCCGCTAAACTCGGTCGACTAGGGCGGTTAGCCGGACCGGACCAGTTTAGCCCGGGCGGGCTGAGCCCGATTCGAGACCGGTTCGATCTGCCCGGCAAGGGGGCTCGCAGATGGGGCGACTTCTGCTGGCGGTCGTGGTCCATGGCCTGGCCGGGGGCACCCTCGTCGTCTGCTTCGCGCTCTTGGCGGAGACGCTCAGGCCAAAGGACTTCGCCGGTCTCTTCTCGGCGGCCCCATCGATCGCGCTGGCCAGCTTGCTGGTCACGGTGATCACGATCGGCTCAGGCTCTGCCGCCCTGGCCGCCTCCGGCATGGCGCTCGGGGGGATCGGCATGGTCGTCTTCTCAGTCGCGGCCGTCTTCACCGTCCGCCGCCATCGGGCGATGGTCGGCTCGCTGCTTGCGGCCCCGGTCTGGTTTGTCTGCGCCGCGGGCGCCATGTGGGTCGCCTTCCGATGAGCGAGGGACGTTCCCGCCCACCTCGTCCTCGGCTCAGCCTGAGCCTGAAGGAGCTCCGGGGCACGACCGGGAGCGCGTACGCGATCAGGTTCGCCTTCGGAGCCGCCGTTTCGGCCGCGGCGGCGCTGATCACGGCGGCCTGGGGGGCGCGGATCGGGGGCATCTTCCTCGCCTTCCCGGCGATCCTGCCTGCGAGCCTGACCTTGATCGAGCGCCAGCGGGGCACCGCCGCCGCCGGTGCCGATGCCAAGGGAGCTGAGCTGGGAGGGCTTGGCCTGATCGCCTTCGGGCTCATAGCCTGGAAGCTCCTGCCTCGAATGGCGCCGCCGCTGGGGCTGCTCCTGGCCACCGCGGCCTGGGCGGTGGTTGCCATCGGCGGCTACCTGTGCCTGCGCCACCTGCTTCCCGACGACTGGGGACTCGACGAGGCCTGAGCTGGCGCGGAGTTCCTCCCAAGCGCCCGGCGATCACCTCTCGGAGCGGCTTGCAGGTCCCCGCCCATCCGTCACACAGGCGTGACCGATATGCGGTGGCGTCGTCCCGGTGACGGGGTAGCGTGGCGCCATCCGGCAGACCCGAGATCGTCCGAACCGCCGGAACCGATCATCGAAGCATCTAGGAGAGCGCCCAGTGACCCCGATCGAACCGACGGCGGCCGGAGTCGATCCGGCCTGGGACAGCCATCCCTGGGTCAGCCTGTTGATCCGGGCGCTGGTCTTCACACTCCCGATCGCCGCCACGATCGCCGTCGCCGAGCTCCTTGAGCACTGGATCCCGGCCCCGAACCAGCTGCTGGGCCTGGTCGAGTGGTGGAGCACGATCACCGTGCTCTCCCTGGTCACCCTGTTCGTGGTCGAGCGGGCGCTGCGCCGCTTCCTGCCACTGGCGGCCCTGCTCAACGTCTCGCTCCTCTTCCCCGACCACGCGCCCCAGCGCTTTGCCCTGGCCCGGCGGGGGGGACGGCCCGAGGAGCTCCTGGCCCGGCTCCAGAGCGCCCACGAGGCATCCCGGACCGGCGACCTCCACGCGGCCCAGACCGTGCTCGAGCTGACGGCCGCGCTCAGCGTGCATGATCGGCGGACCAGGGGCCACTCCGAGCGGGTCCGGGTCCTCACCGACATGATCAGCCAGGAGCTCAACCTCTCGGAGCGGGACCGGGGCCGCCTTCGCTGGGCCGCCCTGCTCCACGACATCGGCAAGCTCCGCGTCTCCAGCAAGCTGCTCAACAAGGCGGCCAAGCCAAACGAGACCGAGTGGGCCAAGCTCCGAGCCCACCCCGAGACCGGGGCGGCCCTGATCGCGCCGGTCCTGCCCTGGCTCGAGCGCTGGGGCGACGCCGTGGTCCAGCACCACGAGTGGTTCGATGGCAGCGGCTACCCCCACGGCCTGGCCGGGGAGCAGATCAGCCTGGGCGCGAGGATCGTCTCGGTGGCGGATGTCTACGAGACCATCACCGCGCCCAGGGCATATCGCCGGCCGATCGGGGTGGCCGCCGCCCGGGCGGAGCTGGTCCGCGCCTCCGGTACCCAGCTCGACCCGGCCGTCGTGCGCGCCTTCCTCAACGTCTCGGTCGGCCGGCTCTGGGGCGTGCTCGGGATCGGCTCGGCCCTCTCTCAGCTACCGCTGGTCGGCGACCTCGCCACGATTGCCAGCCGGTTCGGCGGCGGCCTGAGCGGTTCGGCGGCGGCGGCGGGCGCCGCCGGGGCCATCGCCGTCACCGGGGCCGGAGCACTGGTCAACCACGGGGTGCCGGCACCGGCCCAGGTCTCCGCCAGCGCCGGCTTCGGGGCCAGCCCCAACCTGACCAGCCACCAGAGTCCGGCGCCGTCGCAGGCCCCGACCCCAGCGACCCCGAGCCCGACGCCGACCGCGACTCCCTCCCGGTCCGCCAGCCCGACGGCCCCGCCCACCGAGGCCCCGCCGCCGGCACCGACCCCGACGCCCCGGCCCTCGGCCACCCCGACTCCGGTCCCACCTCCGACCCCGGTCCCACCTCCAACCCCGGCCCCAACTCCCACCCCTACCCCCACGCCGTGGTGGTGGCCGCCGCCCCACAACCACTGAGCGAGACCCAGTGTCGGGGGCCGGGCGGGAGGGTCAGGACCCGATCAGTTGCAGGCTCGCCTCGACGAACTCGGGGATGTCGTCCGGCTGCCGTGAGGTGACCAGGTTGCGGTCGACCACGGCCGGCTCGTCGACCACCTCGGAGCCTGCCTGGCGGAGGTCGGCCTGGACCGTCTTCCAGGCGGTCATCCGCCGCCCGTCGACCCGCTCGGCGCTGAGCAGGAGCTGAGGCCCATGGCAGATGGCCAAGACCGGCTTGTTCTCATCCATGAAGGAGCGCACGAAGCCGACCATGCGCTCGTCGGCCCGGAGCTGATCCGGAGAATAGCCGCCGGGCAGGAAGAGGGCGCCGAAGTCGTCGGGGCGGACATCGGAGATCGCCATGTCGGTGCTGGTCTTGACCTGGCCCTCCTTGCCGGTCAGCTGCTGACCCGCCTCCTTGCCGATGACGGTCACCACGTGACCCGCCATCTGGAACTTCTGGTACGGCTCTTGAAACTCCGAGTCCTCGAAGTCAGGCGCTAGCAGGCAGGCGATCTTCATCTCGTTCCTCCCAAGGCGCGGGTGGCGCGGCGTCGACGCTAGCGCGATCGGCGTCGGCCCCGGCCTCGGCAGTTCACATTGGTGTCGAGCAGATGGGGCGCCGGCTGGGGAACCAAATTGGGCGAGGCCGCGTCCTTCCTTCTGACATGGTCATCGAACCGATCAGGCGATCTTGCTCGGGGCGCCGGCTGCTCCTTGGGCTGGCCACCACCGCCCTCTGGGGCGGCCTCGGGCTGATCGGCGGGCCGACGGTCCTCGCCGCCGGCATGCCCGGGTACCAGGTGCTGATCGGCGGGGCGGGTGGGGTCGAGATGCTCACCCCCGGCGCCGGCGCGGTGACGCCGATCCCCAACCTGCCCCAGGGAGCGATCCCGTCAACCCTGGCGGCTAGCCCGGATGGCAGCCAGGTCTACCTCGCCTTCCCCTCGGGTCAGATCGGGGTGATCGACACCAGCACCGCCACCTACTTGTCGACTTCGACCGACCTGGGCGCGGGCAGCGACCCGGAGGCCATGGTGGTCACCCCGGACGGCCAGGACCTCTACGTCGGCGAGGCGGGCGAGGGCCAGGTCGTCGAGGTCGACCTGGCGACGGGCGCCGTAAAGGGGAGTCCCATCCCACTCACCTCGCCCACCCACCTGGCGATCTCCAAGGACGGTGCCTGGCTATTCGCGGACGGGCCCGGCTCGAGCTCGATCGCCGTGGTCGCCACCGCGACCAACACGGTGTCCTCGACCATCCCCCTCACCGGGGCCGGGGAGATGGTGCTGTCCCCGGACGGGACCAGCCTCTACGTCCTCTCCCAGACCGCCACCTCCTCGACCGTGGCGGTGGTCGACCCCGCCACCCAGACCCTGGCCGGCCCTCCTCTCGCCCTGCCCGCCGGGGACTCCCCGGCCGAGATGGTCCCGAGCCTGGATGGGACCGCGCTCTACGTGGCCGAGCCGAAGATCGACCAGGTCGAGATCGTGAACACCACCACCGAAGCCCTCCAGGTGCCGTCCGAGCTGACGACCCTTGGCCTGTCTCCCCAGGCCCTCGGGCTTAGCCCAGACGGCGCCACCCTTTACGTCGCCGGCGCCGGACCCAGCGGCGCCGAGGAGATCACCTCGACTGCGCTCGGGACCGGCGCCGCAACGACTCCGATCGCGGCCGGCTCGGGACCGGCCGCGATCGTGGTGGTCCCAACCGCCGCACAGCCGGCGCCGAGTCCGAGTGCGAGCCCGACCCCGGCCAGCTCCTGTCCGGCACCGGGACCGATCCAGGTGGATCCCTACGTGGGTGCGACCGGGGCGGCCCCCAGCCCTGCTGCTCCCACCGGCCAACCAGCCTCGAACTCGACAGGGGCGCTCTCGCCCGGGGCCTCTTCCTCTCCGGCGACCTCGCCCGCCCCGCAGGGAGGGACCATCCTCTGCTTCGGTGGCCTCGCGCTCCCGGGCAGGGCCAGCCCAGATGCCGCCATGGCAGCTGGTGCCGCCTCCACCGGCAGCTCGGGATTGCTCTGGCCGGGGGTGCTGGCGCTGGTCCTGCTCGGGGCCGGGGCCCTGCTCCTGGCCCGGCGGCAGGGATGGCACGTCGCCAGCCCTCGCGGGCGGCTCTTCCGAGGACGCCGCTAAGCCTGGGGCAGGTCACCGGGACGTCGGGCCACCACTAGGTCCACAGCCCCACCGACAACGCGCGGACCAGGCCGGCGACCGGATGTCGGTGCTGAGCGCCGCCCGGCGGCCGCCCCCGGTCTCAGGACTGCTGGCTAGGCCGCCTCCCGCGTCGCCAGGCCATGCCCAGCACCACGGCCACGATGACGAGTTCGAGGACTCCGCGAATGGCGTAGACCGCGTCGTGACCCACCACTCCCCACACGATCAGCCCCACCCCGATGGCACTGAGCAGCGCGGCGAAGCCGTACCTGATCCGTGGGTTCGGGTTCCGCAGCAGTCGGGAAAGAAGAAACATGCTCGCTCCTGGGCAGGGCGGTCGGTAACCAGCCAGCCTACGGTACCAGCGCAGCCCTGCCGAGAGGGCTATCGCCGCCCGTCCCCCTGCCGATCAGGGAAGCATGAGGGCTGGTCTAGAAGTGGAAGTCCTCAGGGGTGAAGCTCACCGGCTCCAGGGGCAGGACGCCGTGAAGGTCACTCTTGAACATGGTCACGTCGTAAAACGTTCCCGGCAGGTAGAGCACCGGCAGCTGGCGGGCGAGGTAGTCCTCGTACTTGTCGATCGCGGCGATCTCGGCACTGTAGGTGGGCGCCTCTTCGGTGGCGACGATGTTGGCGTCATCGGTGGCGTTCGAGTAGTCCCCGATGTTGCTGGTGGCCCCGGTCGTGAAGATCTCCTCTCCGGTCGGTAGGAAGTCGGGCAGGTAGCCCCATCCCTGGTAGTCAGAGAGACCCCAGTTGCTGCAGGGAGAGCTGAAGGAGCACCCCTGGAAGACCGCGCTGACCACGTCCGAGAACGGGCTTGAACTGGCTGTCAGGGTGACTCCGGCGGCGGCCTTGAGCTCGGACTGGAAGGCCTCCATCTCGTCGGTGATGTAGAGGGTTCCAGTCTCCGCCGACTGGCCCGACCTCGAGGCCATGGCCCCGCCAGCGGTGGCAAGGGCGCTTGGCGCGTACCAGAGGGGTACCGCCCGCGACCTGGACCTCGTCGCCAAGGCCAATCCTCTGGTCAGCCTGGCAACTGCCCCTGGCAACCACGACCTCCACCTGGAGGTGCCGCAGCAGCTGGTGGGGCTGATCCTGGACGCGCTGGGAAAGGGTCGGGAGCGCTGACGCCGGTTAGCGGCGCCCTTCGGGGAGCCTAGCTGAGCAGCGCTGGCAGGAGCGAGGTCGGGGGAGACCCGTGGGCCAGGACATCGTCATAGGAGACGATCGGCGCGATCCCCTCGAAGAGGTCGGCCAGCTCGGTGTACCCGACGAAGTAGGTGGAGAGCTGGGCCGAGGTGAGACAGGCCCGGCGCCACTTACCCTCCGCCTCCGCCTGCTCTTGGAAGCCGCGCTTGGTCATCATCTCGACCGCCTCGGACTCGCTCATGTCGCCGGCGTGCACGGCGGCGTCCAGGATCGCGTTGATCGTCGTCCGCATCTGCACCTTGAGCTGCTGGGTCCGCACCGGCAGGCCTCCGATGCCGAGCTCGCCGACCACTCGCTCGGCGTGGCAGGCCCAGCCCTCGACGAAGGGCCCGTTGTAGAAGGCGGCCCGCACCTTGGTCGGCCCCTGGAACGCCCGCGCCACCGCCAGCTGCAGCACATGCCCGGGCATGGCCTCGTGGGCCATCAGCATCACCATCATGGCCGAGTTGACCTCACGGTAGAAGGACTCCGACTGCTCCTTCGTCCAGTCATCGGGGGTGGGGGAGATCATCACCTTGGAGCGGGCGCCCTCCTCGAAGGGTCCGGCCGGCATGCAGTAGGCGGAGGCGGTCCCGCGCATGAACTCGGGCACGACCTCGAGGTCGTAGGGGTCGGTGGGAATCGTGAACAAGCCAGAGGCGTCCACCGCGCTGGTCAGCTGCTCCAGCACAGCGCCCGCCTCGGCGAGGACGGTCTGGTTGTTGGAGTGGTGTTCGGCGACGGTGTCGAGGACTCGCCGGATCCGCTCCGAGCTACTCCCGCCGCCCTCGCCGAGCTGCCCCGCCGCCTCCGCCAGCTCCTCGGTGAGGGCCTCGAGCCGGGCGTTGGCCCGGCGCAGGACCTCCTCGGCCCCGAGCGGCGAGTGGAGGTAGAGACTGAGCTTCTCGGAGAACCGCTCCGGGCCGAGCCGGAACTCTCCGTTGGCCGAGCCGAGGGAGTCCTCAAGGTGGCGGCCGAAGGCATCCCAGGCGACCAGCGCCCGCTGCTGCGCCTTGGCGACCCGTCCCCTGATGAAGAGGTCGTTCACCTCCTTGATCAGGAGGTCGA
>DATDII010000106.1:0-4364 GCA_036521135.1 Candidatus Dormiibacterota bacterium
GGCCAGCTCGTCCCGGAACTCTTCCAGCGCCTGCTCCAGCTGGCGCCGGTTGCTGCTGGCGAAGGCGGCGACCATGGCCGGGTCACTGGCGCTCAGCCTGGTCGTGGAAGCGAACCCGGGCCCGGCCAGGGCGCGGACCAGATCCAGGTCCTGGTCGGCCCGGGCGGCCACGGCGGCGGCGGCGCTGGCCAGCAGGTGGGGCAGATGGCTGGTGCGGGCGACCAGACGGTCATGCTCCTGGGCGGACAGCACCAGCCCCCGGGCCCGGCAGGCGGCGGCCACCTCCAGCCCGCCCTCAAGGGCGGCGGGGTCGGGTCGGACCGGGGTCAGGGCGAAGGTCGCATCAGTGAGAAGGGACCCGGCCCCGCCCGCCGCTCCCGGGACCTCGGTGCCGGCGATCGGGTGGCCCCCCACGGCGTGGACCCGAGCGGGAACCAGGCGAGCCATCGCCTCGACCACGGCGACCTTGGCGCTGCCGGTGTCGAGCAGGAGCGTTCCCGGCCGGAGCTGACCGCCGAACTGCTCGAGCCAAAGCAGGATGGCGGCGACCGGCAGGGCCACGATCACCGTCTGCGCCTCCTGGACCAGGGCGGCATGATCCAGGACCCGGTCGCCGGCTCCCAGCGCCAGGGAGGCGGCGGCCGCCCCTGGGTCGAGGTCATAGAGGACGACCTCCGGGACCGGGCGGCCCGAACCTGGGTCCCGGAGCGCCCGCCCCAGGGCGGTCCCCATCTGACCCGCCCCCACGATCGCGACCCGGTCGCCGAGGATGGTCATGCGATCCGCCGGCCGACGGCCTCGGCGACGAGCCTGACCGACCCCATCATCTCCGCGAACGCGGACGGGCTGAGCGACTGGGCACCGTCCGAAAGAGCCTCCCCGGGGTTGGGGTGGACCTCGACCAGGAGGCCGTCGGCGCCGGCCGCAACCGCCCCCAGGCCGATCGCGCTGACGTAGTCCGAGCGTCCGGCAGCGTGGCTCGGGTCGACGACCACGGGCAGGGAGGTCATCCGCTTCAGGACCGGCACCGAGGTGATGTCGAGGCTGAACCGGACCAGGGGCTCGAAGCTGCGGATGCCCCTCTCGCAGAGCGCCACCTGGAGGTTCCCTCCGGCCAGGATGTACTCGGCCGCCTGGAGCCACTCCTCCAGGGTCGAGGACATGCCCCGCTTGAGCAGGACCGGCCGGTCGACCTGGGAGCAGGCCTGGAGCAGGCGGTAGTTCTGCATGTTCCGGGCTCCAATCTGGAGGATGTCGGCCTGGCGCGCCACCAGCTCGACGTCCTCCGGCGAGAGCACCTCGGTGACCACCGCCAGGCCCAGGTCATCGGCGACGTCCCGGAGCATCTGGAGGCCGTCCGCGCCCAGTCCCTGGAAGGCATAGGGGGAGGTCCGGGGCTTGAACGCCCCACCCCTGATTACCCGGATGCCCTGGCCGGCGACCGCCTCCGCCGCCGCCTGAAGCTGGGAGCGGCTCTCGACCGCACAGGGGCCCGCCATCACCAGCACTCCCCTCCCCCCCAGCTCGACCCCGCCCGGGAGCTGGATGACCCGGTCGTCGGGGTGGAAGTCGCGGCTGGCGAGGGGGTAGTCGTGGAGGATCCGGACCACCCGCTCGACCCCGGCCAGCAGCCCGAGCGCCTCGAGGTCCTCCTCGCGCTCGTGGCCGACGACGCCGAGGACCGTGCGCTCGGTGCCGTGGCTGACCTCGGCGCTGAAGCCAAGCTCCTCGATCCTCATCACCACCGCCTCGACCTCGGCCCGGCTGGCGTGGGCCTGCATCACGATCACCGGCGCTCCTCACCGACCGGGGTCAGGTCCGGCCTCAGGACCCTTGCCCGACCGAGGTAGACATGGCTCACCTGGTCCTGCCGGAGCTGGGTGTTGAGCAGGAGCAGCACCCTGAGGCAGCGACTCACCCGGCTGTCGCCACCGTGCTCGCGCACGACCAGCAGGGGAACGTCCTCGAACCCGCAGGCGCGGGCCGCCGCCGCGGGGTTGATCCCGAGCAGGTCCTCGGCCACGGTGAAGATGACCGCGGCCACGTCACGGGTGCTCGCCTGGTTCGCACCCAGGACCTCCGCCAGGAGTTCCCCGACCGCCTCCTCCAGCCCCTGCGCCAGGTCCGCCTCGACCGTGGTCGCGCCCCGGACCCCGCGGCAGGCGCTGGCCATGCTTGGCTCCGGCGCGAGCGCCTCGGCTCCGTCTGGTCGGTCGTTCATAGACAGCCCTCCAGCTCCGCTTGCGACTTGGGGAGCGGGACCGGAGCCCGACCAAAAAAGGCGCGGAGCCCGCTCCACGCCTTCCCGTGCTCGCCGCCGGGGATCTACCCGGGAGAGTCTCCCGCGGAAGGCGTGCCTGGGTGCGCGTATCGGTACGCGAACGGCTGACAGCCTCCGTGCTTGCTCTGACCAGCGAGATGGCGACTCATGTGCCGGCCCATGTTGGGGCCGGAAGGGCGCCGTGTCAAATCGTCTGTCCCAAGGCATCAGGCGGCGACCCCCACCAGGTCGAGGAAGTTGCCGATCAGGCGCGGGCCCTCGGGGGTCAGGATCGACTCGGGATGGAACTGGACGCCGAACCATGGCCTCGACCGGTGCTCCAGGCCCATCACCAGGCCGTCCTCGGTCTCGGCGGTGACCGAGAGGTCGCCGGGCAGGCTGGCGCGATCGACGACCAGCGAGTGGTACCTCCCGCCCGCGAGCGGGGACGCCAGGCCCTGGAATACGCCCCGGCCCTGATGCCGGACCGGGCTGGTCTTGCCGTGAACCGGCTCAGGCGCCCGGACCACTCTGGCCCCGAAGGCGGATGCCAGGGCCTGGTGGCCAAGACAGACGCCGAGCAGGGGAATCGACTCGGGCAGGGTTCGGACCAGATCCTGGAAGGAGCCCGCTCGCTCGGGCCGGCCGGGGCCGGGCGAGAGGATGACGGCCGCGGGCCGGCGCGCCAGCAGCTCGGCGGAGCCCGTCTCCGAGCTGACCACCTCGACCTCCCAGGACCTGGCCGCCACCACCTGGACCAGGTTGTAGACGAAGGAGTCCTGGTGATCGACGACCAGGATCATGACCGTCCCGAGGCGGGGCCGCCGATGGCGGCGAGGATGGCCGACGCCTTGGCCTCGGTCTCGGCCAGCTCCTGGAGCGGGTCGGAGTCGCTGACGATCCCAGCCCCCGCCTGGACGTGGACCTGTCCCCCGGTGACGACCGCGGTCCGGATGGTGATGCAGAACTCGAGATCGCCGCCGAAGGTGAGGTAGCCGCAGGCCCCGGCGTACGGCCCCCGGGCGGTGGGCTCCTCCCGGGCGATGATCTCCATCGCCCGCCGCTTGGGGGCGCCGGTGACGGTGCCGGCCGGGAAGACCGCCGCCAGGGCGTCGAGAGCGGTCTGCCCCGGGGCCAGCTCACCCGCCACCTGGCTGACGATGTGCATCACCCTGGGGAAGCGCTGGACCTGGAGCAGCTGGGTCGGGGCGACCGTGCCCGGCCGGCAGACCCGGCCCAGGTCGTTGCGGGCCAGGTCCACTAGCATGGCGTGCTCGGCCAGCTCCTTGGGGTCGGCGAGCAGCTCCTCCTCCAGGAGCAAGTCCTCGGCCTCGTCCTCGCCGCGACGCCTGGTGCCGGCGATCGGCTTGGTGCTGACCCGCTCGCCCTGGACCTTGACCAGCGGCTCCGGCGAGGAGCCGGCCAGCTCCGCCCCCGGGACCCGGATGAAGAACATCGCCGGCGAGGGATTGAGGTGGCGCAGCCGCTGGTAGATCTCGAGACCGCCCTCGCGCGCCGGCGCCGAGAGGCGGCGAGAGAGGACCGCCTGGTAGATCTCTCCGGCGGCGATGTCCTCCTTGATCCGCTTGACGCCCCCCTTGAACATGGCGACCGAGATGTTGGGGGCGACCGCCAGGGTCTGCCGGTTGGCCGGCTCGGGCGCCGGCCCGGTGCCCGCCCGGTCGAGCCGGGAGCGGAGTTCGGCAAGGGCAAGGGCGCCCACCTCGGGCGCGGTCCCGGCCGGGACGTGGACGACCAGGACCAGGCGCTGCCGGGCGTGGTCGAAGACGACCACCCGGTCGAGGACCATCAGGGTCACCGGGGCGACTGTCTGGCGGCCCCGCCCGCTCGGGTGGGGCAGGCCGTCGAGGAGGGCCGCCGCCTCGTAGGTGAGCAGGCCCGCCAGGCCGCCGGTCATCGTCGGCAGCTCGGGGAGGCTGGGCCCCCTGAGAGCAGCCGCGATCCGGTTGAGCGTGGCCAGCACCGATTCCCCGGGCTCCCCGAGCCGCCCCTCCTCGAGCGGCAGCGGCCGCCGCACCGACTCCAGCCTGACGCCGCCCGGGTCGGCCAGAACCAGGGCCGCCGGGTCGCCGGCGACGATGGT